>JAWOJC010000135.1:0-4363 GCA_046484315.1 Smithellaceae bacterium
ATACCTGGAGAGGTTATTTCCCGGCAGGCATCCTGAAAGATATTATCCACACGCTGCAAATCCAAATCACCGTCCGCTACAGAAACCAGCCACAACGTCCGGCCGGTCGGATCGCAGGCCTCCAGTTCATATCCCGGAACTGGTTCACGGTAAATTTCTAGCACCGTAGCAACATCGCCGATTTTCGGGGTGGCAATTCCCGGCGCGCACTCATTTGTACTGAATGTGCGATTGATCCCGATCACCTTGACCCTATCGTATGGCTGAAACATAATGAACCTTATCGATTCTTTTTGCCGAAAAAGAAAACATTGGCTTCCTTTAAAAAAACTGAATCTTCGATAGGTAGCCCGGAATCCGACCCAATGACTGCATCGATTCCGCATTTCGGGCACATGGCAGTATTTTCTTCAACCACCCAGGTTTCAATGTCTTTCGGCGGAAATTTATTTTCACAATGAAAACATGCGCAAAATTCGCTTTCCGTTATTATTGCCCTATGATTGCCGGCACATATGCCGGCTTTTTCCAGCAAAGCCCGGTCGTATTTATTAGGTTTAAAAAATAACTTGATGATTTTATTTAGCATGGCATTTGTCATGCGGCACAATGGCTTTTGCCGTCCTCATCTCACCTGCTTCTATTAAGACATTCGTGTGCGCGAGCACCCAGCTCTTCATCCGAACAAGACAAGTCACATGTTACATTAAGCTCACCGGCAGAAGGAAACCCGGTGAAGCCCTTTCCCTCATTGATCCAAGGGTAATAGGTGAGCGTTGTGCCTTTTTGCGTGATGCTGCAGAGCTTACAGCCGTTCATAAACTGTTTGTGTGAACGAACCTTTGCCTGTTTGAGAACAAAATCAAATCCCCCTTTAAAGTTTGTGTCATTTTCAACATTTACCTTGCTTTTCAACAGGGCCGCCCGAATAGCTTCTCCCAAAGACTCCTTAGAGGTTTCGATTGGTACAACCATACAAGGTTCAACGGTTTTCCAAACCCCTGATATTGTCTTGTTCTCAACGCACAAAAAGAAGCCGTTAGGCCGTTGATACAATGCCGCGCCAGCTTCCTTTATTTTTGCTTTTTTCTTTAAAAGCCGGAAAATCATTTTTCCCCCACGGGGCTTTATTGCATGTTAGTGTCGTCTTTTATCATAAGATCAGAAAACAACAAACCGGAATCATCCGAAATTCAGTCTCCATGCTCTGGACGTAATATTCGACTGGCCCTTTAACAAAAGAGTATGGTATATTACCGTTCAACAGAATAGGTTACGTAATTTCAGATCATATCAGCCGGTCACATATTAAAGGAGGTTGCCGCATGAAAAGAAGACACTTTTACATACTTCTTGCCGTCGCATTATTCACCTTGGTGATGCCGTCGATCGCATTGGCTCGTGACATCGCCCCGATTGTTTCCACCGACTGGCTTATGGCCAATCTCAAGAATCCCAAGCTGATTATTCTGGACATCCGGCGCGTGGAAGAATACCGCGAAGGGCACATTCCCAGTGCGGTTAGCGCCTATTACGGCGCATGGGCTTACATGAAAGATGGCATGTATTCATCTCTTCCGGAGAAAGACGATATCGACGATACCGTCGGATATTTCGGCATCGGCTTTGACAACTGGATTGTGGTGGTCGGTTGCATGGACACGCCACGACTGAGCTATCAGAGCGCGCGCGTTGCCTGCACGCTTCAGTACGCGGGCATAAATAACGTCTCGTTGCTGGATGGCGGCATCAACAAGTGGCTCAGCGAAAAAAAACCTTTATCTATGAAGATTGAAAAGCGGAAAGCAACGAATTTCAAAGGCAATTACTCGGGCAACAAATTCGCAACCAAAGACTATATCAAGGAAAATCTCGGCAAGCTGATTTTGCTGGATACGCGTGAACGCGAATTCTTTACCGGTGAGAAAAAAATGGATTGTGTTCCCAAATCGGGGCATATCCCCGGCGCGTTTAATATGCCGACTTCCTGCGCGTTCAATGATGACAAAACATTTAAAACCAAAGAAGAGCTAACGGAGATTGTCGAAGCGGCGGCCGGAAAAGATCGTAGTGCCGCCATTGTCACCTACTGTGATATCGGCCAGTGCTGCCCGACCTGGGCGTATCTGATGACGCAGGTGCTGGGCTATACCGACGTCCGTCTTTATGAAAACGCCATGCAGGGATGGGCTGAAGATGCCGACGCCCCCGTGACGAAAAATGACAAATGACAAAGCGCCCAAAGCGGATAAGTAATTTTTTTAAGGCAGTCCGGAAAACCGGATACGAGTGACCATGGACCAGCAGGATTTCAGTTTCAAACGCCAAAGCATCTTTTGTTCCGTCCGGGCCGGCAGGATGACTGAAAAGGAACAGTTCGTCCCGGCGCACGCCTTGATTCACGTGCTTTCCGGCAGGCTTTCCGTTGTGGAAGCCGATTCCGGTCATACCTTCGAACGCGGCAGCACCTTTTTCGTCCGGCGCAATACGCTTGCCAAATTCACCAAGTACCCGGAGGAAAGCGGCGAACCATTCAAAACCCTTAGTGTTTTCATTAAGAAATCTTTTCTTCAGGATTATGCAACCAAGGCGACGATGAAGCCCGATCCGGTGGACCACACAGAAAAGCTTTGCCGGGTGAAAAAACTGCCGCCCTCACCTTTGATGCAAATCCTGTTTAACTCACTTCGCTTTTATTTTGATGCCGGCATGACGCTGGATAAAGAACTAAGCGACATTAAAATCCGGGAAGCCTTACTGCTTCTCAGGCAGATGGACTTGTCCCTGTATCACTCCCTGTTTCACTTAACCGAACCGGGCAAGATCGACCTGGAAGACTTTATGTGTAAACACTTTGTTTTCAATGTGCCGCTCACAACGTTTTCCAGGATGACCGGCCGGAGCCTGTCCACCTTTAAAAGGGACTTTCAAAAAGTCTTCGACGAATCACCCAGTCGCTGGCTCAAGAAAAAACGACTGGAACACGCCTATTACCTGATCAAGGAAAAAAACAAAGCACCATCGGATGTTTACCTGGAGGTCGGCTTTGAAAATCTGTCCCATTTTTCATCGTCATTCAAAGAGACTTACGGGCAGAATCCCTCCGCCTTATTTGGACCGTAGACCAAAGTGATTATGAACTGCTGGCAGTAGCAGAAAAGCCAACGTTCGTTGTAGGGTCATCCCGGATAAAATTATTTCATTCAGGGGAAAAGCCACCCATGCCGGTTCCTTACCATATTCAGAAACGCCAGGAAGAATTGGCCCGGCGTCAATGGAATCTCGCCGAGATTGAAGCACGTTTCAACCGGCTGGTGGAAAACGGTATTCCCCTCAAAACACTGGATCGAAAAAAAACACTGCACGAAAAAGAAGCGATCCTGGATCGTGTGCAATGCCGGGCGGAAGATTACTGCTATCTGATGGGTAATTGCGCCAAGAGCAGCGCCACGGCTCTGCTCGAAGAGTTCGGACTGGGCAATCTGGAGATCATCCGCGCCCTGGGGCCGTTTCCCGGCCTTGCCATGTCCGGCGGCATTTGCGGCCCTGTAACCGGAGGGCTCATTGCTCTGGGACTGTTTTTTTCCAACCCCGACATCACCCAACATGACGCAACCCAAGCCTATCGCCATGCGCGGATGTTCACGAAGCGATTTGAAACCGCTATGGGAAGTCTCTATTGCCCGGATATTCAGGAAATACTGCTGGGCAAATATTATGACCCCATGAGCAGCAAGGAGAATATGAAGGCATTCAATGCCAGCAACGCCCGGACAAATTGCGTGATTGCGCCCGGAATCGGCGCCAGGATTGCCGCGGAAATTATGATGGAAAGCATGGCGTAGTAAGCCGCGGTGCTTCCATGGATCGAATCAATGCCAAATCAACGGGGAGGTGCAACATGTATCAACTCAAATTCAACGAAAAAACCTGCGCAAGCTGCAAGCAGGCCGACTGTCTGCTCAAGTGCCAGTACATGACCTTCAGCGGGCACAAGGAAGCGCACGGGGAAATGATGAAAATTCTGAAGGGCAAGGATTCCCGTGTGCTTTCCGAGTGCGTCACTTGCTACGCCTGTGAAGAGTACTGCACGCGGGGCAATCATCCCTTCTATCTGATTTCCGAGAAGCGCGAGGAAAAAGGCATGTTTACCGCGCCCCGCCCTATCACGAACCAGTGGATCAACATGACCAAAATGCAGGGCAAGCATCTGGTGGGTGATGTCAAAGACAAAGCGCTGTCCTGCTGCTACATTCCCGATCTGGGACCGCTCGGATCCGGAGAAATTTTCAAGGATGTCGCCTCAGCGGGCGTTTTCGGCGCGGAATTCATGTGCCCGGCGGTTCACACGCACTTTGCCCGC
>JAWOJC010000257.1:0-11757 GCA_046484315.1 Smithellaceae bacterium
TTTCAATGTAGAAGGGATACTCTACAAAAAAAGGAGTAAGCACGATGACTTCATCATCCGGATCCAAAAGCGACTTTAAAATTACATTCAGCGCGCCTCCTGCGCCGCAGGACATGACAACATGATCGCTTGTCATATTCACACCGGTGGTCTTGCGAATTTTCGCGGCGATCGCCTCGCGTGTTTCCGGATACCCTGCGTTCGGTGCGTATCCGTGTTTGAAAGGAATGACCTCACCTGCAAGGGCGATCAGCTCTCTTTTAAATTCTTCCGGCTGCTCGAGATTGGGGTTGCCAAGACTAAAATCATAGACCTTGTCCGCTCCGTATTTCCGTTTCAACACAATACCCTCTTCAAACATCTTACGGATCATGGATGATTGAGAAATAGAAGATTTGATTTTTTTTGAAATGGACATATTACGGGCGCCCCTGAAACTCCTGTATTCGTTACTAATGAATTACCTTCACATAACAAGCTATTAAAGCTATTTTGACATGCGTTTCCTGCGTCTCAGAAGGACAAATACGCCCAGAACGATCAGAATAGCCGGCAGGATATACTGGGAAAACCGATAAAGATCATAATGGTAAAATTCGATAACCAAGAATACCACCCCGACCGCTCCGATAAACCAGCCCTCCGGCGCCTTGATGCTGTTGATCAAGGTGCCGATTCCGATGACAATCAATAGAATAGGCCAGGTTTCCGCGAAAGAATAACTCGTGGTCTTGCTGACAAAAATCAGAACGCCTAAGGTAATTAAAATAAGTCCGCCGGTAATGATATTTCGTTTTTCGTTGGGCATAATCGTCTCCTTGAAAATGAAGTAATTTTAAGCCGGCGAAAGACGCAACTTCCGCCGGCTTTTCTTATCATGCTTTTTCCGCCAGTTTTAAAAATGGTTTGAACAGATCAATAGGAATCGGGAATATGGTGGTCGAATTATTTTCTGACGCAATCTGATTGAGTGTCTGCAAATAGCGCAATTGCAGAGACATGGGCTGCGTCTCCATCAGAGCGGCTGCATCGATTAACTTTTGTGCGGCCTGGAATTCACCTTCGGCGTTAATGACCTTCGCTCTTCTCTCGCGCTCTGCTTCGGCCTGTTTGGCCATCGCGCGTTTCATCTCTTCAGGCAGGTCAATGTGCTTGACTTCCACTAATGAAACCTTGATTCCCCAGGGTTCGGTACTCCTGTCGAGGATCGCCTGAAGGTGCATATTGATTTTTTCACGTTCGGATAGAATCTCATCCAGCTCCATCTGACCACATACACTTCGCAACGTTGTCTGCGCCAGTTGCGAAGTTGCGTATAAGTAGTTTTCAACATTAACAAGCGCGGCATTCGCCTCTACAACCCGAAAATAGACGACAGCGCTGACCTTGATGGACACGTTGTCTTTTGTAATAACATCCTGTGGCGGAATATCCATGGTAATCGTCCGCATATCGACTTTAACGATTTTATCGATAATCGGAATGATGATGATCAGACCAGGCCCCTTGACATCCCGAATTCGACCCAGACGGAAAACGACAGCCCTTTCATATTCATTTAAAACACGGATTGCCGATGCCAGAAACATGATCACCAGCCCTACTGCAACGATTAACGGTATCGGTAATGCACCTGCCATATTCTCCTCCTTCATTTTTTTCCGGGATTAACTTTCTTTAATCTCTTCAACGGTCAGCTTAAGGCCTTCGACTTTCATAATCCGGACTTTTGCACCTTTCTTGATCGGATGCGCGCCTCTGGCCGACCAGTATTCGCCCTGAAACAAAACCTGCCCTTCCGGATCAATATCGGTAACTGCTTCCCCCTGTGACGATATCATTGTTTCCGTTCCGGAGTAATGTTTCCTCATCTGCGCCTTTGCCGCAAGCCATATCACTGCGATAAAGAATAGGGATGTGATCAGCACGGCGGGAATCAGCACCTGGAATGAGATTCTAAGCGCCGGTTCCGGCGTATCAAACAGAAGAAAGGAGCCAAAAGCCAGGGAAATTACCCCCCCCACGGTCAGCATGCCATAACTCATAATTTTTATCTCCGCAATAAAAAGGATAATGCTAAACAGAATCAGCAACACGCCCGTGTAGTTAACCGGAAGCGTCGACATGCCGAAAAAAGCGAGTAAAAGCGATATGCCGCCGATGACACCCGGCACAAGCGCGCCCGGATTGGAAAACTCAAAATAAAGTCCGGCCAGACCGATCAGCAAAAGAAGATAGGCTATATTCGGGCTGGATATCGCTGCCAAAATATTCTGGCGTGTACTGATCTCTATATCCAACGTTTCTGCATTCACCGTGGATATTTTTCTTTTGACACCCGCGACATCAACTTCACGCTGATGAATCGATGCCAGAAGCTTTTCTATATCCGGGGCAACCACATCAATCACGTTTAACTTCAATGCCTCATCAGCAGTGATGGATTCGCTTTTGCGCACCGCCTTTTCCGCCCATTCGGCGGATCGGCCGCGTGTTGTGGCAATACTGCGCACGTAGGCCGCCGCGTCGTTTTCAATTTTCTCCGACATGGTTTTATCCATTTCGGCTGCACCGCCGATACCGATGGCTACCGGATGAGCCGCACCGATATTTGTTCCCGGCGCCATCGCGGCCACATGCGCCGCCTGGGTGATAATCACACCGGCAGACGCCGCCCTCGCACCGGATGGATGGACGTATACAATCACAGGCAATGGCGCATTGAGAAGACTTTTGGCAATATCGCGCATGGCCGTGTCCATGCCCCCCGGCGTATCGAGCAGGATAATCAAACCTTCCGCACCCGCTTTTTTCGCATCGTCGATACTCTTGGCCACATATTTGGCGGAAGGCGCCGTAATCACCCCTTCCAGCTTCACAACGTGAAATAAAGGCTTTTTACCCTCCGCGGACACATCAACCGCGCAAAGCAGCAGTGCGACGACGGCCGTGACAATTATTTTTTTGAACATGACGCACCTCATTTCAGGATGGAGCTATAATGAGATTCCCGCTTCTTTCATGACCATCTGCACATCTTCCCATACTGCTTTTTTTGCAGACGGATTACGCAAAAGGTAGGCAGGATGGTAGGTCGGCATCAACTTAATCCCCTCATACATATGGAAACGTCCGCGCAGTTGTGAGATCGGCACGTCTGTCTCCAGGAGGGTGTGCGCCGCAAAGGTCCCCAGTGCGCAAATCACTTGCGGCGAAAGAATTTCCAGCTGCCTTTTCAGATAGGGTTCGCAGTGCCTGATTTCTTCCGGCATCGGGTTTCTGTTTCCGGGAGGACGGCATTTAAGGATGTTGCAAATGTAAACATCCTCGCGTTCCAGCCCCATTGCTTTGATAATGTTCGTTAGGAGCTGGCCGGCCCGTCCAACAAACGGCAGACCCTGCTCATCTTCATCCGCGCCTGGCGCTTCTCCGACGAAAACGATTTTCGCCTCAGGATTCCCGTCTCCAAAAACAACATGTTTCCGTGTCTGCGACAACGGGCATAAGACACAACCGGCAACTTCTTTGCCAACTTCATTTAAGCGATCCCCGCGCTTTCCTTTATATCTGTTTTTTTCCTGTATCGGCGGCATAGTTTTTTCCCAACTCAGATGCACATATCTATTTCGGTGATCAGCCACTTGTCCTTTGATCGATTTGACCAGGGACAAAATTTCCGTTTTCACAAAACCATGATCATAGTTCCCGTTCATTTCTTTTTTCCGGCAGCTTTCTTCCTTAAGAATAATTTGACATGATCAAGAATCTGATGGGCAGCCTCGATTTTCGTCATTTTAGGCAGGGTAATCGTTTTCCCGGTCCGGTCGATCATTGTAATGATGTTGGTGTCCGTCTGAAAACCGGCGCCTTCTTCGCGTAAATGATTGGCAACAATCATATCCAGATTTTTCTGGCCCAGTTTCTTTTTCGCATTGGCCAGCAGATCGCGGGTTTCCATGGCAAATCCGACGAGCACGGCATTTTTCTTCTTTTTACCCAGCTCGGCCAGTATATCAGGATTGCGTATCAGCGAAAGTGTCGAGCCGGTCATATCCTTCTTCATCTTTTCGTGATGAACCGACTCCGGACGGTAATCCGATACAGCCGCGGCCTTGATGACGATCGAGGCTGCGGAAGAATGTTTCATCACAGCTGCGTGCATATCCTGCGCGGTGCGCACACTGATAAAGTTTTCTGCTTTTGGCCGGGACAAGGCTGAAGGCCCGCTGATAAGCGTTACGCGTGCGCCACGAAGACGTGCGGCTTTCGCCAGCGCATAACCCATTTTACCGGACGAAAGATTGCTGATGAAACGCACCGGATCAAGCGGTTCCTGGGTCGGTCCGGCCGTGATTAAAATGGTTTCCCCCAGTAAATCCTTTACCGACAGCAGGGATTCGATTTCATCTACAATATCGACAATCTCAGGCAATCTCCCTGATCCTGATGTTTTGCAGGCCAGCTCACCGATGCCGCTATCCATCAGGACGTAGCCGTAATGTTTAAGCTTCCTGATATTGTCCTGCAAAACAGGATTGGCCAGCATTTTGTCGTTCATGGCGGGACAGATCAACGTCGGTTTATCCTGGGCCATAATGGTTGTGGATAAGAGATCGTCGGCAATACCGGATGCTATTTTTCCTATCATATTCCCGGTCGCCGGCGCGATCACGAACGCGTCTGCCCACTGGGCAAGGGAGATGTGTGCGATATTGTATTGGTCCGCACTTGAAAACATGTCCGTATATACGGGGCCCTGCGATAATGTCTGCATGGTCAGCGGCGTGATAAACTGTTGGGCGCTTTTCGTCATAACGACACGAACCTGCGCACCCTGTTTAATCAGCGCACGGGTCAACTCGGCCGCTTTATAAGCGGCAATGCCACCGGTTATTCCCAAAACGATTTTCTTGTCTTTCATCACAACAGTCCGCTTCTGATTTTGACGGAATATAACAGCGTTTCCCGCCAATATCAAGGCTTAAAGTCCGCAGCGCAGCCCATGAAACAGCCATATTTCCCTTGCAAATGAACACAAAAGTCATTATGAAACCCGTGCATTATTTCATCCCATCAAATCAGGAGTTTGTCATGAAAAAATTTGGACCCTATATCGCGATTGCCGTTGTATTGATTTTGATCGCTTCTCTGGGCTGGCTTTACTATGCCGATTTTCTGGAAAGAGAAAAACCCTCCATTCTATCGAATGAAGCGATCGTCGCCATCGGCAAAAACAGGACTATCGCAATAACATATTCCGATAACAAAAGCGGGCTTGCCTTTGTGAAAGCAGAAATCATTCAAGAGGATCAACCACACGTATTGGCCACGGAGGTCGTGACTTCCCGCGGCGTGAAGCAGAAAATCATGGAGGTCGCAATCGACACGAGCGCGCTGAATCTCAAAAACGGCTCCGCCGTCATCCGACTCACCGCAACAGACCATTCATTTTTCAAGAATGAAAACATTTTAGACATTCCCGTTAAAATTGATACGGTTCCTCCCTATATCTATCTTTTGAGTTCCATGAACTATGTCAACCCGGGCGGCACCTGCTTTATCGCTTACCGAACATCCAAGCCCACCGTGCGCACAGGTGTTTATGTGAATGATCACTTTACCGGCGCCCACAACATCACGCTGCAGAACAAACCGACATCCGTGGTTTATTTTGCAATCCCTCTGGATGCTACCCGGGGCAAGACTTCTATGACCATCTTTGCCCGCGACGACGCTGGCAACGAAACCAGCATCCATCTGCCAAACCATATCAGAGAGAAAAAATTCCGCGCCGATAAGGTCAATCTGAGCGAATCGTTTCTCCATCAGAAAATGCCGGAATTTCAGATGTCCGTTCCGGATCTTCGGGACAAATCCCCCCAGGATGCCTTTGCCTATATCAATTCGACGATGCGCATGGAGAACGATAAAAAAATCTTCGATATCTGCGCCAGATCCGCAAATCAGCAACTGTGGAACGGCGCGTTTCTTCGGATGCGCAATGCGTCTACCATGGCGCTGTTTGGCGATAAACGGACCTACCTCATTGGCGGACAATCTTTCGGGACTTCTGTACACCTGGGCGTCGATCTGGCCTCCACGGCCCGTGCACCCATCGAGGCATCCAATGCCGGTCTGGTTGTTTTTACAGGTGAGTTGGGTATATACGGCAACGCGGTGATTATTGATCACGGCCTGGGCTTGTTCAGCCTGTATGGCCACCTCTCCGCCATTGACACCAGTGTGGGGAAAAGTGTCGCCAAAATGGAAAAGATCGGATATTCAGGACTCACAGGGCTGGCCGGAGGCGACCATCTCCACTTCAGCATCATCGCCGGAGGGCAGTTTGTCAATCCCCAGGAATGGTGGGATATCAGTTGGATTCAAAACAACATCGAAAGTAAAATGTCTTTCTGACGTTCAAGGCCAGGCACGAAGTGAGACAAAACACATTACCGGAATCAGGTCGCCAGCCGCGTCTTATCAAAGCATGACCGGTTATAGAGATAGATCGCTTTTTTCCGCCGTCAACTTTTGTGAATGTCCCGGTGTGAGGTATTGACGACATATTTCATGGCAACAAAATGGTCGCTCAACTGCCTTGCCATCACCACGGATCGATGTTTTCCGCCGGTGCATCCGAGCGCAATATTTAAACGTGCCTTTCCCTCCCGGTCATAAAGGGGAATAAGAAAGTTCATCAAATCGAGCATCTTATTGAGAAACTCTTTGCTTTCTTTCTTTTGCAGCACGAATTCCTCTACCTGCAAATCCAATCCGTCATGATGCTTCAGCTCTTCGACATAGTAGGGATTTGGCAGAAAACGGACATCCATGACCAGGTCCGCATCCGCCGGTAAACCGTACCGATAGCCAAACGACAATACGGAAATGATCATTTTCTTATGCCCGGATGAAGGCAAAAATTGTCTTTGGACTGCATCCTTGAGTTGATGAACATTCATGGAAGTCGTGTCCAATACTTTATCCGCCATCTTCTTGAGCGGCAAAAGTTTTTCTCTTTCCAGAAGAATCCCTTCAATGATGGAGCTTGTTTCACACAAGGGATGATTCCTTCTCGTTTCGCTGAAACGATGCAACAGGGATTCATCCGTGGCATCCAGGAAAAAAATCTCGATTCGATATCCTTTTTCTTTGAGCTTTTCAAAGATGCGTTGATATTTGTCGAGAAATCCCCGCTCGCGCAGATCCATAACCATGGCTACGCGTTTAATTTCCGGCGAGGAGCCTGCGGTAATAGAAATGAATTTCGGTAACAAAACGACCGGCAGGTTGTCCACACAGAAGAACCCGATATCTTCCAACGCTCGAAGCGCCGTGCTTTTACCGGATCCGGAAAGGCCGGTGATGATCACAATATTCAGTCGTTTCATGTCTGTATCGCCTCATCCAAATGCTCGATGGCTTTTTTTAACAAATTTTCATTAAAAAAACCAGTTTTGAAAATCGGCAAATTCACACACTTCACTGGTGTCTCAAGAATAATCTTCATTTGTGTCGTAGCGACACAGGTTTTATCATCCGTATAGAAGAGTTCAATCATCCCCTTGAGCGGCGTGGTTTTTTTTATGTCTGACTTATCCATGATCTGCAAAACCGGCGCGATACCGGTCTGGGGTGTGTGAAAATATTGTCTAATCTTAGGATGGCCGGAAGCCTTCAACTGATGATTTTTACTTTTCCGGATGATGACCAGGTCATCGGCGATCCAGTAATTTCCTTTTCCCGCAAACTTCAAGGCGCCGGATGTCTTACCGATCCCGCTGGGTCCTTTGATGAGGAGACCTTTGCCGGCCGTTTCAACTAGCACCCCGTGAAAGCGGACGAGAAAACGGATGCGCTCCTGCCTTAAGGATTGCAGACGACTGTACAAAAGGTGCTCATTCATTGTCGATCCGGAGGCTGGAACAGCATGTTTTTCGCAGATTTTTTTTATAGAATCCGGCAGGTCGCTCGTTTGTGAAAACAACAGCAAGAGAATCCGGTCATGAGCCGCTTTTTTAACGTAGGACTCTTGTTCACAAGGGTCCAATGCGTAAAGCCTTGACTGAACCTCATGCGTTAAAATACGAATGGTCGGTTGAGGACGTTTGCTTAGAGAAAAACCTAATTTTCGCGATATTTTTATTTTAATATCTTCGAAGTTTTTTTCAAGTGCTGCAGATGCGGCGATTTCGCCGATGGCAAAATCTTCGTAACGATCCTGAAAAAATGTCTTCAGCGAAAGCATCGGACGGCCTGCGGTTAAAGTGGACAGGATTCGTCTTGCTCAACAATCAACTTAAATAAATCGCCTGTCGATTTCGCTTCGGTAAGTTTTTTTCTGAAATTGACGGTTTTGAGCATTTTGGATATTTTAGCCAGCGCTTTGAGGTGCTGACCTGCGGAATTTTCCGGAGCCAGAAGCAGAAAAAAGAGGAAGACAGGCTTTCCGTCTATTGCGCCGAAATCGATACCGTTTTGACTTCGGCCAAAAGCGACAACCAGTTCCCTGATATCAGATATTTTCCCGTGAGGAATCGCGACACCGTCTCCGATGCCGGTCGAGCCGAGATTCTCCCTTTGCTGGAGAACCTCAACCGCTTTTTCAGGATCCAGCTTCACGCCACCTTCCACTAGAATATTAACCAGTTCAGCTAGCGCACCTTTTTTCGTTTTCGCCGTCAGGTTGTCGCTCAAATATTCAATTTTAAAAATTTGATCCAGTCGCATGTATTTCACCGCTCAAATGTCCTCAGGCTTCAAACAGGTTCATACCCCCCTTGTTCGAAACCCGGACATTTTTCTTTCTTTATTGATAAATTTTCTAACTGTTGGTCTCAATGAGCGAATAATTACCGTCATCAAGTCGGTACAGCACGCTGACATTCTCCGAAGAGAGATCCCGATAGACAATGAAGTGCGCTTTACTTTCTTCCATTTCCATTACCGCTTCGTCTATCGACATGGGCTTTAGGATGACTTTCCGCGTTTCAACGAGTTTACTGGCAGGCACTTCGTCAGTGTCTTCTAATTCCAAGCGTCTGACGGAGTCATGGCGAATGCTTTTCGGTTTGTGTTGGCGGATTTTTTCTTTTTGTTTCTTGAGCTGTTTTTCGATTTTATCGATGCAACTGTCCACTGCCAAATGCATATCCTTCGCTTCTTCTTTCGCGTTAACGTTCCAACCGTTCGCGGTCAAATTAATTTCCACGGTATTGCGGAATTTTTCCGTCGAAAGAACTATATGGGCTTCGGCAGGCGCATCAAGATACTTTTTAAGTTTTATAATTTTCTCTTCAGCATATTCTTTTTGCCAATTCTCGCCTTCACCGGTTCTGAATGTCACAGAAATGTTCATGATTACCTCCCTCTTTTTAAGCTGCCCGATATCTTAACTACACAGTTCACGCGCCATCGGCAACAAGGTCAAGCCATATAATGGTGTCCCGACTAAAAGTCAAATGGAATTTTCTTACGCTGTAATTTACATCGCCAATTCAAGTCGTGGACTTTAAAAATATTTCTTTCGCTTTGACGATGGAAGAATACCCATCATATCCCGATACTTAGCCACCGTGCGCCTTGCGATGTCAATGCCTCTGCTTTTGAGCAAATCGACTATTTCGCAATCTGAATAAGGCTTTTTCGGATCTTCCCGCCCGACGAGCTGTTTGATTTCTTCTTTGACGCTCTTGGACGCAATATTTTCTCCGGATGTTTTGGCAATGGAGCTTCCAAAGAAATACTTCATTTCAAATATTCCCCGGTGGGAATGCATATATTTATTGGTGACCACGCGACTGATGGTGGATTCGTGCATTTCGACATCCTCGGCGATATTTCTCAACACCAGTGGCTTCAAATAGTTGATTCCTTTATCGAAAAAGTCGCGTTGATGTTTAACGATGCTCTCGGCGACCTTGTAGATCGTCTTTTGCCGCTGCTGAATGCTTTTGATAAGCCAGGTGGCCGACTGAACTTTATCGCGAATATACTTTTTACCATTTTCTTCCTCCGCGTGGTCATGACCACCTAATCCAGCCATAATTTCCCGGTAGAAGTTACTGATTCGGAGACGCGGCATCCCGTCATCGTTGAGGATGATTTTATACTCATCGCCTGTTTTAACAACATACACATCCGGAATAATTGACTGAACCTTTTCCTCGGAATAAATGGACCCCGGACGCGGGTCCATCTTGCTGATCAATAAAACCGCCGTTTCGACTTCTTTGATCGGCACCTTTAGTTTACGGGCAATCTGAAGGTAATTTTTAAGTTCAAGATCCTTGAGATGTTCTCTGATAATGACATCTAAAAGACGATTGTGCGTAACCAGGAGTCGCGCTTGTATCAACAGACATTCCTGAAGATCACGGGCGGCAATGCCTGCCGGATCAAATTCCTGAACCCTGCGTAAAACCAATTCCACCGTCTCTTCGTTAACATGTTCCAGTTGGGCAATTTCAGAGACAGTGGCACACAGATAACCGTTGGGATCGAGATTCCCGACAATTTGAGCACCGACACGCATTTCCTCCTCGGAAAACGGCGACAGTTTCATCTGCCACATGAGATGTTCCGTCAGGGAAGGACTTTGCGTCATGATATTATCCAGAGTGGGAGCTTCGCCATCCCGCCTGTCGTAGGTCACCCCCACCGGCCCGTAGTCTTCCAGATAATTATTCCAGTCGAAATCCTCGCGGCCATCACCCTCCCCCGTCAATTCGGCCGTGCGTTCCGGGATCTTGCTTTCTTCCTTTTCGATGGACTGAACATCATCTTCAGCATCAGCATGGACTTCATCCGCGCTCGCCTCGTCCGGCGATACTTCTTCCAGAAGCGGATTTTCCTCCATTTCCTGATTGATGGTATCCACCAGTTCCAAACGGGACAACTGAAGCAATTTAATCGCCTGCTGCAACTGCGGCGTCATGATCAACTGCTGCGATAATTTCAGGTGTTGCTTCAGCTCAAACGCCATAATCAACCATCGTCCGTCGGAAGAAAATTACAGATTAAAATTCTCACCAAAATAAATTTTTCTGGCCAATTCACTTTGCGCGATCGTTTCCGGATCGCCCTGCACCAGAATGGCCCCTTCATTGACTATATACGCCCGGTCGCAGCATGACAGGGTCTCACGTACGTTATGATCGGAAATGATGATACCGATCCCCTTCATTTTCAGCTTTTCAATGATTTTCTGAATGTCGGCCACAGCCAATGGATCAATACCTGCAAACGGCTCATCCAGAAGAATATACTTCGGCGCAGTCACCAGCGCCCGGGTTATTTCCACCCGCCTTCTTTCCCCGCCGGATAACGAATAGGCATAATTTTTCGCCAGAGCCGTTAAATCCAGTTCACCTAAAAGCTCTTCCAGCCTTATTTTTCTTTCGTCGTCGCTTATATCAAGTGTCTCCAAAATAGCCAATATATTTTCTTCGACCGTTAACTTTCGGAAGATTGAAGGCTCCTGGGGCAGGTAGTTTAAACCTTTTCTCGCCCTTTTATACATAGGCTGGAGGCTGATATCCTCGTTGTCGAGAAAGATGGCACCATCATCCGGCTTGACAAGGCCGACGATCATATAAAATGTGGTCGTTTTGCCCGCCCCGTTCGGCCCTAAAAGTCCTACCACTTCTCCCGGTGAAATATCCAGATCGATGTGATTAACGACTTTTCTTTTATGGTAAATTTTCACCAAACCTCTTGCAGACAAATGACTCATGTTTATCCGGACCAATACTT
>JAWOJC010000161.1:0-5442 GCA_046484315.1 Smithellaceae bacterium
TTGCAGGCGGTCAGATCGTTAAACAGAACTTCTGTTCTGACCCCGGCGAGACTGGCACGAACAGGGGCCAGCAGTTTCGGCCTGCTTGCTTTGGCTATGGAAAGCTTTGCGATCAAATCCCGGATGCCCTCCGGATCTTTTGAGAGTCCTTCCCGGATGGCGGGGTTCACGGGAATCGTCATGCCGCCGCCCACCGAAATGACGCCGCTGACATCGCCCGGGTATTGTGCGGCAAAGCAAAGAACCGTTGCGGCGCCAAGCGAATGCCCGATGAGCACAGGCTTTGCCAGTTCCAGGCTCTCCAGAATATCCTTGAGCCGATGCGCGTAATCGCGTGCGTCACGCTCTCCCGATCCGGGCGATTTGCCGTGTCCGGGAAGATTGACCGCGGCAACATTGTAGTTTTTATGCAGCTTGGCATACTGATGTGACCAGACGCTGGAATTGCTGCCGGACCCATGGATAAACACCAGGCTTTTTTCGTGTACGCCGAAATCGCGCGGATTGATCCAGCAGGCCACCTTGTTATCTTTCACATTGAAATACTTAAGCATCCGAGTTTCTCCTTGGGAGGTGACTATCACAAAAGCAAATTCTTATGCAACGGAAGAATGAAAAGCCGCAGGATTTGTTATTGACAGGACAAGGGAAAAAAGGGCATGTAATTGCCATTCTCTGGGAGGTCTTCAAGATTATGTTTACAGGCAGAAAAATAGCCATTATCGGAGGCGGAAAAATGGGCAGCATTCTTGCCCGCGGCATGATTTCCCGAAAACTGATTTCCCCGCGCAGCATGACCGTGACCGACATAGACCCCGAAAGGCTCGAAGATTTGCGCTCCTCTCTCAAGGTGCAGGTTTCCACCGACAACAAAAAAACGGTAAGGGATGCCGACATCATCATCCTGGCCGTCAAGCCTCAGAATTTTTCCGAAACACTTCGAGAAATCCGTCCGTCCGCGACGGGCGCGAAAATATTTATTTCCATTGCCGCGGGCATCACCACAGGTTTTATTGAAAAGGCCCTGCCGAAAGGGGCGCGGGTGTTGCGGGTCATGCCCAATGTGAATGCCATGGCCGAAGAAGGCGCCGCGGCTGTGTCGAAAGGGAAAAACGCCTGCGACGGCGATATCTCTTTCGCGTTGGCCATCTGCAACGCGGTCGGCCTTGCGGTGGAAGTTGATGAGAAACTGATGGATGCCGTAACTGGCCTGAGCGGCAGCGGCCCTGCCTATTGTTTTGTTATGATCGAAGCGTTGGCCGACGCGGGGGTTCAGCTTGGCCTGCCGCGCGACCTGGCCGAAAAGCTTGCCGCCCAAACCCTGCTGGGGTCCGCGCGTGTTTGTCTGGACAGCCATCAGCATCCGGCGCAGTTGAAAAACATGGTGACATCGCCGGGCGGCACCACGGCTGCCGGGCTCAAAGCGCTGGAAGAAGGGAAAATTCGCGCTACACTGATCGCCGCCGTTGAGGCGTCGGCCAACCGTGCCAAAGAACTGTCCGCGGTCAAATAACTACAAAAGAATCATGAATACAAATAACGCAGCAAAGGAGGATTCATCTAGATGACAAAGACAAAACAGGCATCAGGGTTGTTTGATCGGTTAGGTCTATGGCTTATTTGCTCGGTTTTTTTATTGCTGGCGGTTGCCGGTTGTGCGACAAACAAAACCGGTGAGGCCGAACAGTCAAAATATGCACCGCCCGTCCAGACCGCCGAAGGGGCTGTCTACGGGGTGAATGATCCTGTCACCAATACAGTCTCCTGGAAAGCGATTCCTTACGCCAAACCGCCTGTGGGTGAGCTCAGATGGAAAGCGCCGCAGGCGCCCGCAAAGCGCTCTGAGACCCTGAAGGCGGATGCCTTTTGCCAGATGTGTCCTCAATATGTCGATCATGACCGCAATCCCGCGACTCCGCAGATCACTTACGGGGACGAAGATTGTCTGTATATGAATATCTGGTCGCCGAAGAACGCAACAGGCGATCTGCCGGTGTTTTTCTGGATTCACGGCGGCGGTAACAGCATTCAGTGGCCGCTTTTGTCCATGCAGGACGGCGGCATACTGGCCGGCAAAGGCAACATGGTCGTTATCACGGTTAATTACCGCCTGGGACCGATGGGCTTCTGGAGCCATCCTGCTTTAAAAACAGGTGATGCGGCGGCGGATTCCGGCAACTTTGCGCTTTTGGATCTGATCGCCGCCTTGAAATGGGTTCAGGCCAATATTAAAAACTTCGGCGGCGATCCCGCCAACGTGACGATTGCGGGCGAATCGGCGGGCGGGCAGAATGTCTTCGCTCTGGTGAGCTCTCCTTCGGCCGCGGGTCTCTTCCATAAAGCCATTGCGGAAAGCGGCGTTGCGCGTTCCTTCACGCCGGATCAGGGGGCCGCCCACGTCAACGGTATTTTGACTAAAATGATGGTCGTCGACGGCAAAGCCGCCGATGAAAAAGCGGCAGCTGCCCTGCTTGCTTCCATGCCGCTTACGGAAGTGGCAGGCTATATGCGGTCCAAAAGCCCACATCAGTTTCTGGAAATGTATCCCGGAGGCAGGGCCGCCGGTATGATCAGATTTCCGACCAGTTTCATTGACGGCGCCGTGCTCCCTCTGGCCTTCTACGATGCGTTGGAAGCGGGAAAATATAACAAGGTGCCTATGATTCTGGGCAGCAACAAGGAAGAAACCAAACTTTTTGTCAGGACGCACCCGCTTTTTGACGGCTGGCGAAAGGACGGTTCGTTGTTCAAGGATCCCGCCAAAATTGAATTCTACGATCTGGTCAATAAATATCAAAGCGACGGCTGGAAGGAAATGGCTGTCGATTATCCGGCACGTCTGCTTCGAGACAACCCCGGCCAGCCGTTTGTGTTTACCTATCAGTTTCTGTGGGGTGCGGGCGGTTTTAAAAACAACGTGATCAACCCGCCGCTGAACTTTTTGCTGGGCGCCTGTCACGCGATGGAGATAGATTTTGTTTTCGGTACGGAAAAAGCGTCTCTGGGCGCGGTGGTATTCAATGAGAAAAACAAGCCGGGTCGTGTGGCTTTGTCTAATGCCATGATGGACTACTGGTCTTCCTTTGCCCGCACAGGCAATCCCAACCGGGAGAAATCCGGTCTGGTCAAATGGAGCCCCTGGTCGAATATTGCCATATTCCCCAAAACACTGCTTTTGGACGCGGATCTGGAAAAGGCCAAGATTGTCATGTCCAGAGCCGAACTGACCAAGCAGGCGATAGAAGATGCCCTGAAAGCGGAACCCCGGCAAAAAGAGATACAGCCCTTCTGGGATGCCTCTCCCTATCGGAGGCACTAACTGTTTACTCCCGCCGGCGCTTTGTGAACGGGCAAAGCGCCGGCGGATTTATTCCATACAGAGTCAATACAGCAAGGAGAATCGGATTCATGGATGTTAAAAACAAAGTGGTTATTGTGACCGGCGCTGCCTCCGGTATCGGTCGGGCGTTATGTCAGAGATTCGCAGCGGAAGGCGCGAAATCGATCATTGCGGCGGACGTTAATGAGGCGGGCGCAAAAGCGGTGGCGGCTGAAACCAAAGGCGAAGCGTTTGCCTGTGATGTGCGCAAGGAAGATGACGTGATTCGTCTGGTGAAATTTGCCGAGGAAAAGTTCGGCGGTGTCGATCTTTTCTGCTCCAATGCGGGCATTATTGTTCTGGGCGGCTACGAGGTGGACAACGAAGCCTGGCAGCGCATCTGGGAGATCAATGTGCTGGCCCATGTGTACGCGTCGCGGGCGGTGATTCCCGGAATGATCAAACGCGGCGGCGGCGCTTTTATGATCACGGCCTCGGCAGCGGGGCTTTTAAGCCAGATCGGTTCCCTGCCTTATTCGGTGACCAAGCACGCGGCGGTGGGATTGGCGGAGAGTTTGTCTATTACCTATGGCGATCAGGGTATTGAAGTGTTTGCCTTATGTCCGCAGGCCGTGGATACGGAGATGACAAAGCCGATCGAGGGCGGTGGCGTGGCGGGCGTGGACGGTTTGATGAAGCCGGAGCAGTTGGCGGATGCCGTCATGGAATCATTCGAGGCGGGCGAGTTTTTGATTCTGCCGCATAAGGAAGTCAAAACCTACATGCAGCGAAAATCAGCCGACTACTCAAGATGGCTTCAAGGCATGAGAAGGCTTCAGGATCGATTCGTCAGCGGCGCGCCCTTGAAGAAATAGTTCGGCAAAGGCGGCAACCAACAGGATGGGAGATTCTTATGAGCGCAGATGCATCATGCCCTGCCGTGGATAACATCCGCGATCTGGAGGCGGTGCTGGGGAAAAAAGATCGCATCATTGCCTTGATTCACGCAACCTGGTGCCCGTTTTGCAGAAAAGCCGTTCCCGCGTTTGAGGCTTTGGCCCGTGAAGAAGAGCGGCATCTCCTGCTGGTGGCCGATGATGAGGAGCGGATTGCCGACTTGTACGGGGTGGATTTTTTCCCAACGCTGATTCTGTTTGAGAAGGGTATTGTCGTCAGGCGTTTGGATGCCAAACCGGGGATCGGTCTGAATGAACATCAGATTGCCGAATTTATCCAGTCCTGCCCGCTTTTATAAAATGAGGAAATTCGGAGTTCGGGTTGGATATTATTGTTCAATACTGCGGCGGTTGTAATTGTCAGATCGACCGATCAAAAATTCTCGAACAGGTTGCGTCGTCATTGCCGGAAGGCTTCCGTCTGACTACGGACACAGCCGGTTCGCCTTTTGAAATCGGCATTTTGCTTTGCGGCTGTACCTCCGCATGCGCATGGCGTCTGGAACTGACCGGGCTTGCGCGCCGCTGGATTGTTGTAGCCGGTAAATCCGTCAACGCACGCGAAATGCCGGAAAATCAACTGGCCGCGGCCATCGTGGCAAAAATCAATCAAGAAAAATAAAAGGAGCATATATGGATTTGAAGTACTTGTTGATGCATGTAGAAGCAGGCGTCGCGACTGTGACGATCAATAGGCCTGATAAGGGCAACGCGCTCGCGCCGCAGGTGCTCGATGAAATTGCTAATGTATTTAAGGAGATCGGGGAGAGAAAGGATGTCAACGTGGTGGTTTTTACCGGCGGGGAACGATATTTTTCCGCCGGTTTTGATTTGAACGAAATCCGCAAGCTGAAGAAAGTTTCCAATGAGGCCTATATCGATTTGTTTCACCGGGCCTACCGGGCGATTTTATTTTGCCCCCAGCCGGTCATCTGCGCCGTGGGCGGCGCGGCCATTGCGGGCGGTTTCGATTTGACCATGATGTGTGACATCCGCTACGCCTCCGAGCGCGCCAAGTTCGGCCAGCGTGAAATCGTCTTATCGCTTACCCCGATCATGGACCCGCTGTGGCGCATTATCGGCCTGGGCCGCGCCAAGGAAGTGGCCCTCACCGGCCGGATTTACGACGCGCATGAAGCCGAAAAAATGGGCTATGTCAGCAAGGTC
>JAWOJC010000270.1:0-5533 GCA_046484315.1 Smithellaceae bacterium
GTGCGGGCAATAGTCCATAGCATTTATCCTGTCATTCGATGTTAATGTTTTTCGTCCTGAAGCAGGGCCTCATAATCGGCGGCGCTCAGCAGGGATTGAAGCTCCTGCGCGTCGGCCAGACGGATTTTCGCGATCCAGCCGTCACCAAAAGCGTCCTGGTTGATCAGTTCCGGTGTTTCTTCGAGCACACGGTTGGTCTCAATAATCTCACCGCTCACCGGCGCGTAAACGTCGGAAACGGATTTTACGGATTCCACAACAGCCATGGGATTCCCCTTCGCCACGGTTTTGCCGATGGCGGGCAATTCCACAAAAACAATATCCGTGAGCATTTCCTGCGCGTAATTGGTGATGCCGACCGTCACCGTCCCATCGCCATGATCTTGGACCCACTCATGGTCTTTGGAATAGAATCTGTCGGCAGGGTTTGGTTTGGACATGATGCGTCTCCTTACAGATGAATTATTTTTTGCGTTTGTAAAAGGGAAGCCCAACGATTTTTGCCGGGACCATTGTATCGCGAACAGCGATGGCGATGTCCGTATCCGGCACGCCAAAGGCGGTATCGATACAAGCCAGACCAATGGCTTTGTTTAAAGTCGGGGAAAAAGTGCCGGAGGTGACCACTCCGATTTCATCGGCGCCACTCATCACCTTGTAGCCGTGCCGGGCGATCCCGCGTCCGGTTATCTCAAAGCCGGCCAGCTTTCGGACAATGCCCTTTTCCCTGCGGGCCTGAAGCGCGGGCTTGCCGGCAAACGCCTTGTGCCAGTCAACAAGCCAACTGTAGGGCACTTCCAGCGGACTGGTCTCCTGGGTCATGTCCTGGCCGTTGAGCATCATCCCCGCTTCCAGCCGCAGCGTATCACGGGCGCCGAGCCCCGCCGGTTTCAGGCCGCTGCTTTCGCCTGACGTCATCAGTTCATCCCAGATCATCCCGATTTTTTCGGCTTCGGCATAAATCTCAAATCCGTCTTCACCCGTGTAGCCGCTGCGCGAAATAATGACCGGAATTTCCGCAATTTGCGTTTCTGAAAAATGGTAAAACCGCATCTGCGTCAGATCGGCGTCGTTCAGTTTTCTCAATATGGCCTCGGCGCAAGGCCCCTGAATATCCAGTTTGCCGGTTCGGTCGCTGATATCTTCAAGGCGGCAGTCGAATTTTTTTTCTGCAAGCGCGGAAGAAAGCCTTTGATAATCGTCTTCACGGGTGGTGGCGTTCGTGACCAGCAGATAATCGTCTTCGGCCATTTTATAGACAGTGAGATCATCGATGATGCCGCCTTGATCATTGAGCAGGGCGGAGAGCTTCACCTGACCGATTTTCTGATCCGCGAGATCCCGGGTCAGTACCCATTGCAGAAGGTCGCGCGCCTGGGGGCCTTTCACGGCCAGTTCGCCCATATGGCAAATATCGAAAAGCGTGGCCGCGCTACGCGTCGCCTTATGCTCATCCATAACGTTGGTATAAGAAACCGGCATGGCCCAACCGCCGAAATCGATGATTCTGGCATTCAGGGCGACATGCTTTTCATAGAGGGGTGTTTTCTTCATGGATCTCTTTCCGCACGCTGTTGGATGTTTGAAGCCGACAGAATCCCGCTTTTCCATTTTTTATGGAAAACAAGAACAGTCCTTCCTGAATCGATGATGATGCGACGACTACTAACTTACGCGGCATTTCAAGAGGCGCGCCGGAACTTCCGGCGTGCGTCATGCCTTGAATATTTTATCTATGAGGGCCTGCTTGTTTTTCGGGTAATAAAGATTCCCTTCATAATCGACAATCAACGTGCCGTCGAGATGGTCGATTTCGTGCTGGCAAACCCGCGCGGTATAATCCAGATATCGCTTGCTGATTTTTTCACCTTTTTCGTTTAACGCCCGGACTTTGATTTCCGGAAACCGGCTGACTTCAATTTGAATATCCGGGCACGACAGGCAGCCTTCGGCCGCCGTCACCTTTTCACCGCGCGCCTGGGTGATGCGTGGATTGATCAGCACATCGCAGTCCGCAAGCGTAAGCGGCCTGTCGGCGTCTACGTCTTTATTGCGAAAAATGACGATTCTCTTGTTCATGCCGATTTGCGGCGCGGCCAGACCGGATGCGTCATCGCGGCTGATAAACGAATCGATTAAAGACTGAATTTCCGCGCGCGTCTCCGAATCGAACGGCACGGCCAGCTCCGTGGATTTTTTCCGCAGAACGATTGTGTCTTCGCTATCTATTCCATTATCATTCCAAAGGGTTAAAACTCTTCTGGGTGCCATGTATCTGTCTGCCAGTCTGTCATTTTTTTTGCATATAACACCTATTGGGGGTTATTTCAAGCAATCACATCTTGCAAAACCACTCGATAGTTTGCTAAACCTCACAGGAAACAAAATATTCTAAGCGCAGGTAAAGAAAATCGTGATTTCTCAAATTGTTACCAAAACGGCAAGGCGGCAGTTCGCCATGGCATTGAAGTTTGACGACGGCATCATCCCGGCATTAACGCCCTGTGTAGATGAAAAGCCCCGTCTTCTTTACATCCATATCCCTTTTTGCGAAGAGCTTTGTCCCTACTGCTCTTTTCACCGGGTCCGCCTGAATACAGACCTTGCCAGACAGTATTACGCCGCGCTGCGCCGGGAACTGGCCCTGTATCAGGAGCGAAACTACCGTTTTTCAGGCATTTACGTAGGCGGCGGCACGCCCACCGTCCTCATAGAAGAACTGACCGATCTGCTGGGATTGGCGCGCTCGATGTTTGATATCCGATCGATTTCCGTGGAGACCAATCCCAATCACCTCACGGCGCGCAACATTGACGCGCTCAAAAAGGCGGGCGTCAACCGCCTGTCCGTCGGCGTGCAAACCTTTAACGATGATTTGCTCAAAAAAATCGTGCGCTACGAAAAATACGGCTCGGGCGCTGAAATCGCCGAACGTCTTGCCGAAACGATGGGGACGTTTGACACGCTCAACGCGGATATGATTTTCAATTTTCCCGAGCAGACCACACAAATGCTGGAGGCGGATCTGGCTTATTTGCTTAAATTGAATATGGAGCAGATCACGTTTTATCCGCTGATGGTCTCAACACTCACACAGCAGCTCATGGGCGAAACCCTGGGCGAGGTGAATTTCGGGCGGGAAAAGAAACTGTTTGCCCTGATTATGAGACGCCTGGAACGCAACTATGACACCTCATCGGCCTGGTGCTTTTCGAGAAAGAAAGCCGCCGCATCGATGATTGACGAATATGTCGTCGATTTTGACGAATACGCGGGACTGGGCAGCGGCGCCATCGGCTACTTAAACGGCGTCTGCTACGCCAACACCTTTAACATCGAACAATACATCGCGGATCTGTCGCGGGGCAATCTGCCGCTGTCCGCCGCGCGCAAATTCGACGGACCTGATCAGATGCGCTACGACTTTCTGATGAAGCTGTTTAGCACCAAAATGAACGTCAACGATCTGGAAAAGAAATACGACGGTAAATTTTTAAAGACCCTCTGGAAGGAAATGGCCGCCTTTACACTGGCCGGATCTTTTCGCTATTTTTCCCCCAATCTGCATCTGACCGAACGCGGACGTTACCTCTGGGTCATCATGATGCGGGAGTTTTTTATCGCGGTCAACAATTTCCGCGATTTCTGCCGGAAACAGGCGGGCGTGGACTAACCCGCGAAAACACGGAGCACAAGATGGATGATTTAAGAAAAGTATTGTTGAAAAACCTGCCAAAAATCGACGACGTCGTTTTGGTTCTCGAAAAAAAGGATATCTATCAGCAAGCGTCACGGGCCATTGTCGTGGAAATCTGCCGCGGTGTCGTGCAGAAACTGCGGGATCATATTTTATCCGCGCCGGAAAAAAAATTAACCGCGTTTACGGCGGACAAACAAGCGGTTGCCGAAAGCGCAGAGGCTGCCATTGACGATCTGCACCGTTACAAACTGCGCCGTCTGGTCAATGCCACCGGCGTGATTCTGCACACAAATCTCGGTCGCGCGCCTCTTTGTCCCGAAGCGGTGGAACGTATCGCGGACGTCGGTCGCGGGTATTCCAATCTGGAGTTTGATCTCACCCGAGGTGAGCGCGGCTTGCGCTATGATCATGTCAGTGCCCTGATCTGCGCCCTTTGCGGCGCCCAGGACGCCCTGATCGTCAACAACAACGCGGCCGCAGTGCTCCTGGTGCTCAACACACTGGCAGAGCACAAAGAAGCCATCGTTTCGCGCGGCGAGCTCATTGAAATCGGCGGGGAATTCCGCATTCCGGACGTCATGACGAAAAGCCAATCGATTTTGCGTGAAGTGGGCACCACCAACCGCACACGTCTTGCCGACTATGAAAAAGCCATCGGCCCGGACACCGGCGTGATTTTGAAGGTGCACACCAGCAACTACCGGATTGTCGGCTTTACCGAAGAAGCGGATCTTCTGCCGCTGGTCGCGCTGGGCAAGCAGCACAACATTCCGGTCTTCGACGATCTGGGCAGCGGTTGCCTGATTGATCTGGCGCCATTCGGCCTGCAGCATGAACCGACCGTGCGTGAGGTGCTCGATACGGGCGTTGATGTGGTGACGTTCAGCGGCGACAAGCTGCTGGGCGGGCCGCAGGCAGGCATCATTGTCGGCAAAAAAGATGTTCTGGCCCGCGTCAAAAAAAACCCTCTCAACCGCGCACTGCGCATCGA
Organism: Smithellaceae bacterium; assembly: GCA_046484315.1. Taxonomy (GTDB): domain Bacteria; phylum Desulfobacterota; class Syntrophia; order Syntrophales; family Smithellaceae; genus UBA8904. The sequence goes on from JAWOJC010000270.1 coordinate 4,692, forward strand.
CAAGTTCACGTTGGCTGCGCTGGAAGCAACCTTGATGCACTATCTCACCTCCGCAGACGTCCCCCGGAAATTGCGCTCGCTCAAAGCATTGACGGAACCGCAAAGCGATGTCAAAAAGCGGGCACGAAAGTTGATCAACAAATTAAAGAAAGCCAATATTCCCGACCTGGCTTTTGAACTGCGCGAAGACGTCGCCGCCGCCGGCGGCGGGTCGCTGCCGACGCAGGAGATTCCCACGTTCGTGGTTGCTGTGAAATCCGCAACCCTGACAACCAGCCGGATGGAAGCCAAACTTCGTCAGATGCCCGTTCCCGTCATCGTTCGTGTGGATGAAGATGAAATCCTTCTCGACTTGCGCACCGTGGCCGAAGACGAATTCGGGTTTGTTGTGGATGCCCTGCGTCAATTACACGCTTAGCCGGAGTCCAAATTTGGCCATCGAAAACGAATCATCGAGAGACCTGTTTTTTACCGTCAGCCCGGAACAGGAGGGTCTGCGCCTTGATGTATTTCTTGCGCAATGCGATGAGTCCTTTTCCCGTTCACAAATCAAGTATGCCATTGAAGAAGGCGACGTGACGGTGAACGGCAAAGAGCCGAAGGTCAGCCAGCATCTTAAAACCGGGGACACGGTCGTGCTTCATCTTGAACCGGCTTTGGCGGCGGTCGCTTTACCGCAGGACATTCCTTTGAATATCGTCTATGAGGACGCAGCCATCATTGTGATTAACAAACCGGCGGGCATGGTGGTGCATCCCGCACCCGGCAATCCGGACCAAACCCTGGTCAACGCGCTGCTTTATCATTGCCATGATCTGTCCGGAATCGGCGGGGTACTGCGG
>JAWOJC010000290.1:0-27647 GCA_046484315.1 Smithellaceae bacterium
ATAGTGGCTATGAGCTCATAGCTCGTAGCTCGTAGCTCGTAGCTCATGGCTCATGGCTCATGGCTCATGGTATTTGATCCTATCACCTATAGCCCATAGCCTTGTTTTATGCGAAAGTAAGCTTCGTTCCTGCCATGTTCAATATAAACTGTTCGGGCATCTTCTTTTCGATTTCCATAATCGCTTTGCGGCCGGTACAGTGCGTCGGGATGACATACGCAGGATGGAATTTCCGAAGCTCTTCAGCTGTGCGGTTAATGATCGGTTCAAAAAACGGGCCGGACAGATGGAAACCGCCCATAACCGCATGAATCTGATTGATGCCGGTAACCTCTGCCGCATACTGCACTGTATTGATAATGCCCGCGTGCGCGCAGCCGGAGAGAATTACCAGGCCTTTGTCTTTCAGGTGCATAACGATGGAGGTATCGTCCTCGATAGGGTCCCAGGTCTCTTTGCCCTGTGTCAGGCAATGTGCAATCGGGAAGCCTTTTTCAAAATCCGTTTTGTGCGGAATGCCGCCCAGAAAAAGAATGGTATCTTCCAGCATGGTGCAGGGCGTTTCCGATTCCACAACTAAAAAGCCTGCAGCCTGAATCATTTCGCGCGTCAGTTTGGGAAAATAGATTTTAAAGTCTTCTCCCAGTTTCAGGTAGCGAGGCGATTTAAACGCGGACGGATGGACAAAAAGCGGCAGATTCTTTTTACCAATGGCCGCGCCGAAGGCCTGCAGCGCGCCTGTGTGGTCGCTGTGCCCGTGTGACAGAGCCGCCGCTTCCACTTCGTTTAAGTTCAATCCCAGGGTGGCCGCGTTTCTGGACGCCCCGTCTTCGGAGAATCCAAAATCAAAAAGGAGCGTATGGACCGAGTCCTCGGCGGTGGTTTTAACCAGAGCCGAAAAGCCGTGTTCAGCCAGCAGGGAAGCCTTGATTTCCCCGTCTTTCAAAGGCGCGGCCCTTGTGACCACGGCGCTGTTGTCCATGGCCGTCATCTCGATGTAGTTGTCCTGCAAGGTCAAAATTTCGACCTTATCCACGGCCTTTAGGGATATTTGGGTCATTGCGTCAATACTCCTTTAAAAACAGGGCTGCGAGTGCATAAACAAGGAACATTGTGTCATTTCAAGTCCGGATTATACATTATTCACCCGGTTCGTCAAACACGGCTGTGTGCGTATGTCCTATGTCCTATGTTGTGATCATGCCTTCTTTAGTGATCGCAGGCGTTGACGCCGCTTTGCAGCGTGCCTGCAAAAAAGTCCGCAATCAGTATTTCGGGTGCCTCGGGGGGCGCGCCGACCACCACCTGGATACCCTCCCGGGCGAAAAGTTCCTGGGCGCGCTGTCCCATGCCACCCGCGATGATCATCTTTGCGCCTCGCTGAGCCAGCCACGGCGGCAAAAGGCCCGGCTCATGTGGCGGCGCGGGAATGTCTTCGCGGCCCATAATCTTTTTAGTCTGATCATCCACTTCGATCAGGGCAAAGCTTGCGCAATGTCCGAAATGCATGGTCAACTTTCCTTCTGCCAGTGGTATAGCAATTTTCATAATTATTTCTCCTTAGGCGTTTAATTTTTTTGTTTTGTCGGGCTCGGTAATCTGATCAATAATGTTCTGCATGATCATTCCGGTCGGGGTTTTTGAAGAATGGTAAATAAACACTTTCCCGGAATCGCCGGATTGCGCGATGCCCGGATCCATCGGAATGGCCCCCAGAAAGGGCACGTCCATGTCGGTGGCGATTTTCCGTCCGCCGCCCTCGGGCAGGATCTGCGTAAGCTCTCCGCATTTAGGGCAGACAAATCCGCTCATGTTTTCCACTACGCCTAAAACCGGTACTTCCAGACGTTTGCAGAAACTGATTGACTTGCGCACGTCCACCGCCGCGACTTTCTGGGGTGTGGTTACGATGACCGCACCATCGAGCGGCTGGATCAACTGGCACAAAGACAGCGGCTCATCGCCCGTGCCCGGAGGCAAATCGATAATCAGGTAATCCAGATCGCCCCAGTTGACATCCGTCAGGAACTGCTTGATGACACCCATTTTCATCGGACCGCGCCAGATCACCGCGTCGTCGGGATTTTGCAGCAAAAAGCCCAAGGACATCACTTTCAGACCGCCGAATTCCACCGGATGGAGCTCACCTTCGGTGCCCTTGAGGGTTTCGTTTTCCAGTCCCAGCATGGTGGGCACACTCGGTCCGTGAATATCGATGTCCAGAAGCCCCACGCGAAGACCGTTTAAAGCCAGGGCAGTGGCCAGATTAACCGCCACCGTGCTTTTACCGACTCCGCCTTTGCCGGAGAGCACGGCGATTTTGTGATTGATACGGCAAAGCCTGGCCTGCAGGCGGCGACGGTCCGCGTATTCCTCCTTGCTTTCATTCTGCTGCTGATTTTTAGCGGTGCAACTTGAGTCTCCGCACGAATCACATGTTTTCTTACTTTCCACTTCCTGATCCTCCCTTTGTTTTGGTTTTATTTGGTGATCGCAACAGGCGATCGTGTTCGTCATTGCGCATTCTCTTAACTATTTCCTTTTCCAGCAACGTTAAGATTTTTCCAGATATGCAGGATGTCCGGGGCACAGGCCGCGTCGGTCTCCACCACAGCTTTTTGAGCAATCTGCGCCTTCGTGACGGCGCGGTCGTAGCGGATGCGTCCGGCAATGAAGGCCCCTGCCTCGCGGGCTTTTTGCTCTATTTGCATGGTCATTTCGGGATTAATGTCCCATTTATTGACACAGACGGCAGTCGGTATTTGAAAGTGTCGGGTAAGCCCCAATACCCGTTCTAAATCATGCTCTCCGGAAACTGTCGGTTCCGTTACCACCAGAACCTGTGTTGCGCCTGTGACGGAAGCGATAACGGGACAACCGATGCCGGGCGGACCGTCGACGATCACCAGATCGTAGTGATCCTTTTCCGCCAACTTGCGAGCCTCCTGCCGTACCGTGGAAACAAGCTTGCCCGAGTTCTCGGCGGCGACACCCAGGCGAGCGTGCACCATTGGTCCCAGGCGTGTTTCTGAGATGAACCATTCACCGCAAAGACTCTCGGGAAAATCGATGGCTTTTTGCGGACAGAAACGAACGCACACACCGCACCCCTCGCAGGCGACCGTGTCGATAGAAAACGTATCATTGTCATCTACGACCGCCCCAAAACGGCAAACATCCTGGCAAATGCCGCATCCGATGCAATCGTCGGGGCGGATGAGCGCTTCATGGCCGCTTACGAAGTCATGTGCTTCTTTTATTTCAGGATTTAAAATGAGGTGCAGATCTGCCGCGTCCACATCGCAGTCGCAGATGACCGGACGCCCGGCCAGTAACGCCAGAGATCCGGTGATGCTGGTTTTTCCTGTGCCTCCCTTGCCGCTGATGATAACCAGTTCTTTCATTGTTTTAATCTTTCATTTCTTTGTTCCGGTTTGTTGTTTAATTGCTTTCCTGATTGAATCAGGGGGCACAGGATTTTCCTCCGGATAGTAATTGCCCCAGATTGGATCATTTCCGTATTCCCGCCACCACCATCTCTCATAATCATCCCGGAAGTCAAGAATGCCGAATTCCTCTTCCATTAAAAAAGCGAAAGCATCATTTATTGCCTGCATTCTGGTGTGCGCTTCTTCTGTTTTATTAACATCAGGATGCCAGATTTTGGCCATTTCACGATACTGCTTTTTAGTCTCCTCCGGCCCGTCCTGTCGGGAAATATTTAATAAGTGACGGGCGGCATCAACCTTAGCATTACGGTTCATTGACTCCTCCCCGCCAGCTTTCCTACCTTTTCCTGCCTTCAATCACGTACAAAGCCGCCAGGTCCGGATCACGGCTTGGAAAAATATCGTTACCCCTTATGCCCAGCAGGTATTCCGTTTGGAAGACAAAATATTTACAAATGTCTTGTTCCATCCGAATTGTGTCCGTATGGAGGATCTGGTTGACGTATGAATCCGGGCTTTGACGCATTTCGTTATAAAATCCAGACCGCGGGTTGAGCAGCATGAGGATGATCTTGCCTTCCGGTCTTAAAACGGCGGCCGTCCGTTTAATCGCCTCAGGGTAATCCTCGATAAATTGCAGCGAAGCGACAAAGATCGCGGCATCGAAGGACGAATCCGGAAACAACCTGTCCTCAGCTCGGCCGGCAACTGTTCGAACGATGTCCGGTGCACAATTCAGGGCTTTCTCCGATATATCCAAACCCGTCACACGAAATCCCCTTTTTACCAATTCGCCTTCGATCATAGCCGGCCCGCAGCCCACGCTCAGGATGTCCTGGCAGTTTTGGAGGTGGGCCTCCAAATAGTCGACTTCGATCTGGAAAATCTTTTGCCAGAAATCCTCCCGGCAGGTTTCGATGTAGTTTTTTATCTCTTTCGCGTTCTTCATGGGAACGATACAGCCTTTTTATGATTCTTTATTCGCAGTTTTATAATAGAGCGTGAGTCCGTTTTTCTGTGTAGCAATACGCTCATCTCGAAGAAGTATCTCGATTCGTTTGACCGCGTCGTGCGGGTGTAGATCCAGACCCAGGCAGATGCCTTCGAGCGTACAGGGACGCCGGGCGAGCAGATTCAGAATGTCGTCATCTGTTCCGGCTGATGCGTCCGCCCCTGCGATATCCTTAGGCGGCGTGTTGTCGAGGATATCCACGGAGGAGGAAAACAGGCCGGCGAGTTTTTTCATTTGCTTTACATCAACGGAGCAGGCGAAATCCTCATAGGTTGGGCGGCTTACCGTGCCCACCTGAACTTTTTGCGCGCGGATCTTTTCCGCCAGGGCCGCAATTTTTTTTACTTCTGAAGCCATGCCCGTAACACCGGAAACCAGCAGCACTTCCAGCCACAGCCGGCCGGAATATTGGCGTGAAAAATCAATCAGGCCGGAAACCATGCGTTCGAAGGTAATGTCTTCGTGTGGACGATTGACATATTCAAACAGGGCGGGGTCGCCCGCGTCCAGTGAAGGAATGACGAGATCCGCCGGCAACAGGGCTTGACGGACGTCCGGCAGATGCAGAAGTGAACCGTTTGTAATCACCGCCACGGGAATATCTGTCATTTCCTTGATTTTACATATCAGTTCACCCATAGAGGCGTGCAGGGTCGGCTCTCCTGAACCGGCCATGCTGATATAATCACAGCCAATGCCCGTTGAAAGCTTTTCGCTAAGCTCACGAAGGATATCCGCCACCGGAAAATAGTCGCGTCTTTCGGTCGTTTTATTCGTGGTCTTGCCTAACTGGCAGTAGATGCAGTCATAGGTGCAGGTTTTGTACGGCACGAGGTCAATTCCCAGTGACCGTCCGAGACGCCGGGACGGAACGGGACCGTAAAGATATTGGTATTTATACAAAGGCATAGGCTTTTTCTCCCTGTTCAAGGTGCTTTCGGATCGTTTTTTCCAGGTTTTCAAAAAGTGCCTTGTAATGAGGTAGCGCGTCCACCATCAGAATACCCCTTGAATAGTTCTCAGCGATCTTGCGGTCGTCCGGGATTTCTAACAAAACAGAAATGTTTTCTTGTTCGCAGAACTGCTGCACACGATTGTCTCCGCTGCCCATCCGATTGACAATGACACCAAAGGGAATTTTCAGCGCCCGAACCATATCCACGGCCAGTGTGAGATCATGCAGGCCGAAAGGGGTGGGTTCCGTCACCAGTAAAACCATATCCGTGTCCCGAATGGCCGCGATAACGGGGCAGGAGGTGCCCGGAGGCGCGTCCAAAATAGCGGTGGCGTTTGGCATCAGTTCGTTTTTTACCGCGCGGATCAGGGGAGGCGCCATGGCCACACCCACGTCGAGTCTGCCTGTAACGAGTGTGATGTGGTTCGCTTTTGATGTTTCGACGACGCCGATGCGGTGGTCGACTTCTTTGATGGCTTTTGTAGGGCAGACCAAGGTGCATCCGCCGCACCCATGGCACATTTCCGGAAAAACGAGCGGTACGGTGCCGAATGTCACGATGGCGGAAAACTGGCAGATTTTAGCGCATTCACCGCATCCGTCGCACAGTGTCTCATCCACCTGTGGGATAGGAAGGTTGATGGTTTTTTGAACAAGTCCGGATGTCTTTAAAAACAGGTGCGCGTTGGGTTCTTCCACATCGCAATCCGCGAGGATGACGCTTTCGCTCAACACCCGCGCCAGGTTGACGCTCACTGTGGTTTTGCCGGTTCCTCCCTTGCCCGACGCAATAGAAATTTTCATTACAATGCATTCTCCTTTTTTATCCACAAAAGCGGAAAAATAATGTCACTGGTGCAACAGGGAACCCACACCGCCAGAAAAAGAAAAACAGCGATCAGCACGGTGGTAGTGACATCGGGTGATGAACTCATGGCCATCAAAACGTGAAAAAGCGAAGCCCACGTGCTTAAGAAAACATGTCCTGCATGCGGGAACTTTGTGGATGGCCATAAAAAAGCCAGACCGATACCGGCCAGTGCCAATGGATTGACCAGCCACCATTTTTCAATAAAGCCCAGATGAAGGCCGCGGTGGGGCAGATCGAGCAGCCACTCTCCAACGTAGGGAATGAGCGAATCGCTGAATGTGGCGATGCCGATGGCCCCCACGTATCCAATCAGCAAGGTTGGCAGTATACTCCCCTTTGTGTTCAGGCGGTACATGGCGGTTGTTACAAAGGCGCTCAAAAAAACATGCAGCGGATGCAGCATCCAGAAAAGGAATGAAGATATCTGCCGCGAAATGGAAAGTTCGACAAACAGAGCCATAATAACAATGCCCGTCACGGTACCGAAGGTCGTGAAGGGCGCATGCTGTCTTAACTCCGTTGCGATAATGCCCGCGTTCATTGAACTTCTCCCGGTGCCGCAAAGGATGGTTTCGATGAGCGGTTGGATGCGACAAACGTACCCACGGAAAAGCCCGAATGCCGGCTGATGACCGGGCATTTGGTGCGAAACAGAAAAAAGATCCCGCGCGCCGTGTCCGACAGGCTTTCGTAATTGCCCTGACCTTTGGCAATAATAAGATCGGCTTCATCAAAGCGGCGGCGGAAGTCGGCGCTGCAATCAGCCAGAATCGTTCCAGGGGCGTCTGATCCATTATCGATAATTTCGCTGATATCTTCAAGGCCTGCGGCCTGCGCATCGATTCTTGTCGCGTCATTGATGACCGGCATGCCGCGCACCGCCAGCGTGACTGTTGCTTGTGTGAGTTGCTCGATGAGCAGACGGTCAAAAAAAATTTCACCGGCATTGTCGGCCAGATATAAAATGGTTTTGGCCTGGCGGAGCGATTTTTTTAAATATTCAAGTTCTCCGAAAATGGGCTGCATCGGCGCGCTTTGCAATTCGCCGTAAATCTCGCCTGCGCCCACACTGTTTTTGGCGCCTAGATCAATAATGTTGCCCGTAATGGCGTAGCGTACCGCCATGACCAGTGGATCGAACGATCCGGCAATGCGTTTCCTGATGGACGGTATCAGCGCGGCGGCAAGCTCGTTGTGGCGGTCTTTGGCCGCGCGGTAAGGATCATCCGAAGGAAGCAGCTCGCGCAGACGCCGGTGAATCATCTGAGATGCGGCAGGCGGTGTCTGATTCAGATCAATGTCACCCAGCCATGACAGCACCGAACGCATCAGGCGATTTTGTTCCTCTTCGGATGTGGCAGACATTTTAACCGCGTCCGCTGCCTGGCGGACAAAACAGGGGATGCAATCGAGACACATGTTCATGTTCGGTATCCTCTTTTTCCTCTCGTTTTCGCCGTGGGTTCATCTACTTCGTCCTGCCAGCCGCTTCTTGCGACATCATGCAGATCGAATTTGGCCGTGTAGGGCTTAATGTCCAGAAGCGGTGTGCCGTCGAGAATGTCTACGCCTTCCAGCAGAAGCACGTTGCCTTCAATGCCAAGCAGCTCCACAACGGAAAGGCCGATGGGGTTGGGTCTTCCCGGCGCGCGTATCGCAAAGATGCCGCGTTCCACATCCTGGAGAAACGGTTTGAGTCTCAACCGGACAGTTGGCGCCTGGTGAAAATGGTACAGAAGGTAGATGTGTGAAAAGCCTTCCAGATCGGTTAACCCCTCGGCAAACGCGTCAAACACTTCAGCGCGGCCCCGGCAGCCCCCGGCATAAACGGGCTGGATGGGCGTTTTCTCAGCAATTTTATGCTCACTGCGGATAATGCCGATCGGTTTATAGATGATCTGCGTTTCTTTCATGCCCAGTGCCCTTCGACGTCAGCGTTTGCCGATGCCGTTAATTTGCCTGCCCGATATTGGTCCAGCGCCTCCGTCACTGTAGCTGCGGATGTGTTGTATATTTTGATTCCCGCCGCCTGAAGGACGCGAAACGCCTTCGGGCCGCAATGGCCGGTGATGAGCGCTCCCGCGCCCAGGCGGGCGATGTTTTGCGCGGACTGAATCCCTGCGCCCTGTGCGGCGTTAAGGTTTTGTTGGTTGTCCACGACCTCGAATGTGTTGGCATCCAGATCGTAAATTAAAAATTTCGGCGCGCGGCCGAAACGCGTGTCGAGCGGCGCGAAAAGATCATTGCCGGATGTCGTTACTGCTATTTTCATAAGGCTCCTCTTTTTTGTTGGTGTTCAAAGCGTATCGCCGGTCAGCGCCTGCTTTGGCACTCTTTCGGTATCTAACGGTTTGAAATCGTACCCGGCCCGTTTGTTTGACGGCGGCGGCGCGAAGCGGTGACTTACGCGCCGTCGCCGTCCGGGCGTAGATAGAATCTACGCTATGTCTGATTTCCCGTCAGCCGTTATGCATTTTTACCCGCGGCGCTTAATTCATCAAGACGCTTTTTAATCGCGTCCATTTCGGATTGCAGATAATCGGCCTGGCTTTTCAGCGTCTGCTTTTCTATTTCGGGATCAGCTTGCTGAAAGGGCGCAGTGGAGTTGCCAAACCAATTTCGTCCGGGCACACCGGTGGCGAAAAAGCGATTGCGAAAGCCAAAACCGCCGCCGCGGTTTCCTGCGCCCCCTTTGCGTCCAAAGCCCATTACCGTGCCGCGTCCGCAGGCATTGTTTAAATAACCGGGCATATTGTAGCCAGCGCAGTATCCCGCCTGACGACCTGTCATCGGTCCCATTCCCATGGGGCCTGTTGAATCTCCTCTAGGCATGATTAAAATCCTCCTTTCATGCAATGGTTAATCTACTCCCGAATCATCGCTGTCTGACACTTCGGGCAGGGTACCTGTGTGCAGGGAAGGCCGCGTTCATGCGGCTGTGTGTGGCCGCAGTTGGGGCAACGGCAGGTGCCTGCCTGGCCTCCGGCCTGCGGACCGCCCATGCGCCCCCGTCCTCCCGTGCCTTGTCCCTGGCCCATCCCTCTACCGCCGCGATTACTTTCGTTCATCTTGTTTTTCCCTCCTTCCGGGACGTTTTATCCCTGTCCCGTTTGGTCTATGTTTGGACATTACCTCAGAAAACAAAAACCGCCGCCGCGAGAACCGTTGTGTAGTCGCTTGTTTTTAGAACGGATGACTGTGTGGTGTTGCGCGTGCCGACGATTTTACCACTGATTTTAAACAACTCCTTTTTTTCATCCCAGCTTTCATCCACGTCAAAATCGATCCCCAGCGTCGAGGCCAGCATGGCCGCCGCCAGATCCTCCGCGTAATCGCCTGTCTGCCGTTCCGTAAACCCGAAAGCATGGTGTTCGCTGATGTAACCGTAGGTTTTTTTATCCACGGGAATCGCGCAGCCGACAGAAGCTGAAATCAGGCGTCTTGGTTCATTGCTGCAGCAGCGGCTCATGACGCAAAACGTAATCGCGCCGGGTTTGAGCTTTTTTAGCCCTTCCGCTTTTGAGATGATCCGGCAGCCCGGCGGCATGATGCTGGATACCTGCACCAGATTACATTTTTCAATGCCCGCGTCGCGCAAGGCCAGTTCAAATGAATGCAGTTGTTCACGATGCGTTCCGACGCCTTTGGTAAAAAATAACTCTTTCGGAATGGATTGGTTCAATTTATTTTCTCCTTTACATTCTATGAAGTTTCAGCGGCGATAACACGCCGTCATGATGCTTTCCAACGGCAGTTTCTGCCGCGCCCCTGAACGCGTCTGGCGCCGGGACCCTGTCCATGACAACCCGGCAGCGAGAAAACTGCCGAAGGCAATCGGCCCTCCAGGTAAGCGTTCAATATCTCTTGAACCGGTCCGCGCACAAACGGATAAACCGTTATGCCGGATCCGGAAATCGCGACTTCCTGGGGCCGCGAGATCGCACCGCATATCAGGACGCCCACGCCCATTTCTGCAAGCTGCATGGCTCGTGCCGGTCCCCCGGCAACGCTGAGCCGGACGGTCGAGCGCTTAAGCGAGCCATCGGAGTCTTTTTCTACGATCACGAGCTGATCCGCCGCGTCAAAAACCGTGGAGATGCAATCTTTCCATACTGACAGGGCAATCTTCATAACGCCTCATTTCTCATTTCGTGGTTGGTGCGACCAACGCTTAGCATTCAGTATCGCAAGAAGAATGCCAGCTTGGTTTGCTGGGAACATGCAAGTGATATTCGATGGATAGGATAAGAGGGTGCGAAAGGGTTTGTGCCAATAGTCGCATTGATGCGACTCGTTGCTGCAACTCGGTCGCGTCAATGCGACTATTGGGAGAGGTTATTTAGGAACGGAAAGCCCCAGGGATTTGATCTTGCGGTACAGCGTGCTTTTGTGGATGCCCAGTTGCCGCGCGGTTTTCAATCGGTTCCAGTTGTTTTTCTGCAGCACGGACATAAGGTATGACGCGGTCGCGTCACTGAGTGACGGCTGATCGGTTTGAACTGCCCGCTCGGAAAATAGAGATTCAGGCAGGTGCTTTCTTTCAATGACGCCGCTTTTGCATAAAATGAAGGCTCTTTCGATGATGTTGGCCAGTTCACGGATATTGCCGGGATAATTATGCGACATTAAAACAGACATGGCCTCATCACTGATGCCGGTGATGTCTTTTTGCTGTAACGTGTTGAAGCGGGCGATGAAGTGTTCCGTCAGCAGGGGGATGTCTTCCATCCGGTCCTTCAGGGGCGGAAGGCTGATTTTAAAAACATTGATTCGATAGAAAAGATCCTCGCGAAATCGTCCCTGACGAACGAGGTCTTCAAGATTTTTGTTGGTCGCAGCGATCAGGCGTACGTTGTGTTCAATGCTTTTTGTAGCACCCAGCGGCTCATAGGTTTTTTCCTGTACAACACGCAGAAGTTTGACTTGCATAGCGGGGGTGATGTCGCCGATTTCGTCTAAAAAGAGCGTGCCGCCTTCAGCCAGATGAAACCGTCCCGGCTTGTCTTTTTTCGCGTCGGTAAAAGCGCCCGCCTTATAACCGAAAAGTTCCGATTCCAGAAGCGCGTCAGGCAGCGCAGCGCAATTGACGGCGATAAAGGGTTGTTTTTTCCGGGGGCTGAGGTGATGGATCGCGCGGGCGACAAGTTCCTTGCCGGTTCCGCTTTCCCCCTCGATCAAAACCGTGCTGCCGCCTGCGGCAATATCGGGAAGGATGTCAAACAGGCGAAGCATCTGATGGTTCTTCGAAAGGATATCCTCGAAGGAATATCTCAACTGGATCGCTTTGCGTAAATCCTCTTCCACGCTGATGTCGCGGAAAGTTTCCACCGCGCCTAAAAGCCGTCCTTTTTTATCGCGCAATAGCGCCGTCGAAATGCTGATGGGAATTTTACGTCCCTGTGCGTCGATGATATGGACTTTTTTGTTGACGATCGGATCACCGGTTTTCATGGTGGCGCGCAGACAACAGTTTTTCTCACAGATATCGGCTTTGAGCACGTCTTTGCACAACTGGCCTACGGCCTCGGCGCGGGTAACACCCGTGACGGTTTCCGCCGCGCGGTTAAACGATGTAATCCGCCAATCCTGATCCACTGTAAATACGCCGTCGGCAATGGAATCCAGAATAATGTTTTGTTCATCCTGCTGTAAAAAACCCGTGCGGCTATTTCGTTGTTTTGTGTTCATCTGTTTTCTTGATCCCGTCAAGTTTGAAGATAATTACATCACTTTACAGGCAGGCGCAATCAAAAAGCACGAATTTATAGACGAGACGCACGAAATGAATTAAAAATGACACAGTAGCCTGGAAGGGGAAGGGGCGATGAAGAAACAAAAGGAGTTGGATTGCGCCCGCGACTGTTCTTGCCGTCAAAGACCGCGTGACCGGCCACAACCCGCTTGCCGCCGTTTATCTGATGGATAGCTACTATGCCAGGATCAAGAGTCGTGAGTAAAGCGTGATTATCCGGTCGATTCCGATCCATTGAAAAAAAAGGGGGCTTGTGTTATAAAAAAGCCGTTCGCATTTTCAATGCATTGCAAGTTGATTCCCGAAATATAAAAAAATGAAGGAGGTCTATGCGCGATGTCGGAAGAAACCCATAAAAAGCCACACGAAGAAAAACCCCTGGAAAAGATGACCGTAAAGGAGCTGCGCGAGGTTGCGGCCGAGTTTCCCCATGAACGGGCGATCCACGACATGAAGAAGGATGAGCTCGTCGCCTTCATTAAAGAAGCCAAGGGCATCAAGGACGAGGGCCCGGTCAAAAAAAAGAAACACACAGTCCGTATCAAAATGAGCAAGCCGGAGCTCAAGGCAAAAATCCGCGAAGTCAAAGTCCTGAGATGGCAGGCCATCGAGGATCGTGACGCGAAAAAAGCTGTAGCGCTTCGTCATCAGTTAAGTACACTCAAGAAAATATCACGTAGATTGCCGCTGGCATGATGGATGCACAGAAAACAAAACACACCCGGAGCAATGCTCCGGGTGTGTTTTGTTTTGCTTAAAATGTGAAATAAATATTCGCAACCAGGTTGTGTGCGTTGTAATCGATTGTGTTGCGGGTGGGTACGTTGCCTACAGTACCGTCATATTCAATTCTCGGGATGAACAGAAATTTATAGCCGACACCGAGGATCAGGTTTCTTGTGATGTCGAAATCAACACCGATTAAAAATTGATAGGCCGGCCGGGTCTTATCAGCGCCGGAAATCAAGTAGGGCTGAGTCATGTCGGCCAGTTTGACAAGAGCCGCGCCAACGCCGCCGCCGACGTAAGGATGAAACCAGCCATCCGGGTATCTGGCCAAAGCGTTAAACATCAACAGGTTTGCCCGGAAGTTGCCGTCAGACGGAGATTCGAATGATCCGTATGGCGTATCGACCTGCACATCCTTAAAATTGTTCGCGATGTGGTTGTATTCCAGTTCCAGCGCCAATGCCTTTTTGGTGAAAGGGGTCTGCCATCCGAACTTGGCACCGACCAGATATCCGGGGTCCGTGACGATTTCATAATCTATATAATCCCCAGACCATGCAGCGTTTTCATAATGAGCCTTCCCGCCGCCGCTGGAGGCTCCCACGGTTAGCCCCGCGTAAAACCCCAAGTTGTTGGCTGTTTTGTTCTGGGCGAGGGCATTGGCAGAGAATGAAAAAACCATCAGGGAAACAACTGCAAGCGCGTAAACAAATCTTTTCATACTATTCTCCTTGTTTCTGAATTCTGTTTATTAAGATCAATTTATTGTAAATGGCCACTCATGATTCGAGTATGCACTGGTCTGCTATTCATTAATAAAAATATCTTGGGGGTAATCCACATTCGATGAGGGCATTATGCCGTTGAAAAATAATATGTCAAGAAAATATTAAAAGCTTATCAGGCGTCTTGGCTCATCACGATGAGGAAGGGCGCATGGAATTTATTTTTAGAAAGAAGCGCCCGGTGCTCAGGCAAGCCGGGCGCTTGGTCGTGATCTAGAAGGTAAAACAGGCGCTGAGAATAAAGTTATGAGAGTAGTATTCCATCTCGGTGCTGGCGGGTGCGTTGTCCAGTGAATTCTCAAAGGAGATCTTCGGGATGGCGATATATTTATAGCCGAAGCCGATGGTGAAATGTTTTGCAATGTCGAAATCCACCCCGGCCGTCAACTGATAGGCCAATGAACTTTGCTCCCCCTGACCTATGTTCATGATGATGCCGCTATGGGCTGTCGTATCCGATACTTTAACGGTTGAATAACCGACGCCTCCACCAATATAGGGATGGAACGGTCCGTCGGGGTATCGGGCAAGCAGGTTGAAAAACAAGGCGTCGATTTGAATTTTACCGTCAACCGGTATATGGGGATCCAGCTTATAGCCATCGAAGGCCGTCCAATTTTCCATGTTGTTGTTGATGTGGTTGTATTCAAGTTCCATTGCCAGGATTTTTTTGGTGAAAGAAGTTTGCCAGCCGATTTTTGCGCCGGCCAGATAACCGCTTTTCATGCCGAAATCAACACTGAAACTGTCCGCGGGATTCTGGGTGTTATCAATTTTTGTTTTGATGTCATCCGATAGCGAACTTCCACCGACAAGGCCGATGTAGACGCCAATATTGCCTTTGGATTTGTCCTGGGCATGTGTGATCGCGGGCAGTGCGCAACAAAAAAAAAGAATAAAAACGATTCCAAATAATTTCTTGACATTCATATCGGGGCTCCTTCTTGGATGGGTTGGAATATTCACATTTTACGGCTGTCATAAGCCCAGTGCAGCAGGGCCTGCCGTTGTTTGCGCCGGCAATTCAAATCGCCGGCCGGACAGTGTTTGCGCAGTTGTGCGATATGTCTTTGCATGGCCTTCCATCTTTTAATTTGTCTTTGATCATCCGGACTTCTTCTACCCATATAATAGCGGCAATACCATTGAAACCATCCACGCGGATCGTCGGGATGAATCCAGCCTTTTTGCCTCCAGTAGGACAGTGGCTTGGATGCGTTTACACCGAAACAGTTGAGTTTCGGGTCATGGAAAGAAGTGCAAAGTCTGGCTTTGCCAAACCAGGATGCTGGAAACTCGTTGCGGCAATCCGTCATGTATTTGCCGCCAAAGACGCCGATTTCCAGCATTTGTTTCGGCGTCAGTTCCGGTTGAAATTCAGGGTCAAAATCACGGCCTGCGGGATGCGTCAAAAAATATCGGTATCCCTGCTGCATCTTGTCTCGAACGATCACTTCCCTGGGGTTCATGTTAGTATTTCCGGTTTGCGCTCAGGAGCATGCCAAAATCCGGAATCATGTCATCTCCTTGTTGGATGTGTTTCATAGCCGTCATCGCTTTAAGGGTGCGTGATGCCGGGCGCGGCCAGATTTTCGAATCGGGTGAACTTTTCCAGAAACGCCAGTCTTACGGTATCTGTAGGGCCATTTCGCTGTTTGGCGATGATGATTTCCGCCACCCCCTTATCCGGATTATCCTCGGATTTATTATAGACTTCATCCCGATAGATAAAGGCGATGACATCTGCGTCCTGTTCGATTGCCCCGGATTCCCGCAGATCCGCCATCTGCGGCCGGCGATTGGTTCTGCTTTCCACCTGGCGGTTGAGCTGGGAGAGTGCAATCACAGGCAGGCTCAGCTCCTTGGCCAACGCTTTGAGAGAACGGCTGATTTCCGATATTTCCTGTTCGCGGGAATCACGCGAACTGCCGCCGCCTCGCATCAACTGAATATAGTCCACCACAATCAAGCCCAGTCCTTTATCCGCTTTGAGCCTCCTGGATTTGGCCTTCATTTCCAGGACGGTAATTGCGGGGGTATCGTCAATATAAAGCGGGGCATCGGAAAGACGTCCGGCGGCGGTTGTCAGTTTGGGCCAGTCGGTCTCGCCAAGAAATCCTTTGCGTAAGCGCTGCGAATCCACTCTGGCCTCCGCGGCCAGAAGACGGAAGGCGAGCTGTTCCTTGGACATTTCCAGAGAGAAAACCGCGACAGGGGTCTGATATTCCAGCGCGGCATTTTGTGCGATGTTCAGCGCAAAGGCGGTTTTTCCCATGCTGGGACGTCCCGCGATGATGATCAGATCGGAGTTTTGCAGCCCGGATGTGATATCGTCGAGTTTGTCGAAGCCCGTGGCCACGCCGGTGATCAGTTCTTTCCGGGAGTAAAGGTCTTCAATGGAACGGAAACTGACCTTGATGATATCGCGCAGCGGGAAAAAAGATTTTTGAACCTTGTGTTCCGAAATTTCAAAAATACTGTGTTCGGCATGATCCAGAACCTGATCCACGTCAGAGCCTGATTCATAACAGCTGTTGATGATCTGCGTCGCCGAGCCGATCAGGCCCCGAAGAATCGATTTTTCCTTGACGATTTTGGCGTAGTTGGCAACGTTGGCGGCGGAAGGCACATTATCGACAAGGGAGGCCAGATAGGCGGTGCCACCCACAGAATCGAGCGTGTTTTTGTCGCGCAGGGTGTTGCTCAGCGTGATCAGATCGACCGGTTCGTTGTGCTCATTCATCTCCATGATGGCAGCAAAAATCTTCCGGTGCGCTTCGCTGTAGAAATCATCCCGGCTCAGAATCTCCATGGCGGCGTTAATCGCGCTGTTTTCCAGAAGGATTCCGCCAAGAATAGATTGTTCCGCTTCAACATTCTGCGGCGGAAGTTTATACAAAGAGGGATCAATGTCTTTCATGCGTCTTCGCCGACAACATTCAATTTCACTTCTGCGTCCACACCGGTCAGCAGTTTGATTTTGAACTTAAATTCTCCCAGCGACTTGATCGGTTCATCGAGTACGATCGATTTGCGATCGATATCAAAGCCTTTCTCCCGGAGTGCCTGCTCGATGTCCTTTGAGGTGACCGATCCGAATATTTTATGTTGATCGCCGACCTTGCGTTTCAGGGTCAGCGTGACCTCAGCCAGACGCGTGGCCAGATCCTGGGCGTGGGCTTTTTCCTTCTGGGCTTTCTGAAGAACATTCTTTTTGTCGTTTTCAAAAGATTTTATGTTCTTATCGTCCGCTTCGACGGCAAGTCCCTTCGGAATGAGCAAATTGCGAGCGTAGCCGTCGTTGACTTTGACCAGATCTCCGGCCTTGCCCAGAGAAGGCACATTGTGCTTTAGAATAACCTTCATGAAAAAACCTCCTGATGGCGTTGAATGTTTTAAAGTTAAACAGTTGTCCGGTCTTTACGGAAATATTTGCGAAAATCAATCCAGAGGTCGAAGAACCCGACTGCGGCTATTGCTATCATAAGAATTTGCTGTACCGCAATTAAAAAATAGATCAGCAGGCGGAAAAAAAAGGATATGTTTTTGCTCTGAAAAAAGAAGCTAACAATAGCAAGGCCTTGCAAAAGATAAATGAAAACGGCGATCAGAAAAAAATTAATTCCCGCAAAACTGATCTGAGGATGGGGCAAAAAACTCATCCCTCCGGAAACGATAAAAATCCAGACCAGCCAGGAAGGTGCCTTCCATTCGGATAGCTGCTCCAGACCGGAAAAAGAAAGACCGGATCGGTTGAGCCATTTCTGGCCGGCCAGAACGTTCATCCACACGGTACCCGCCACGGCAATAAAACAAAGCGCGGGGAAAATTCTGGTGAATACCCGGATAATCGTATCTTTGCTGTCGCGAATCGCGTTGATTTCTTCGGCGCTGATCGGCATGCGACTGTATAGGCTGATGTTTAATTCAACCGCTTCGAGGATGTATTGTTCAACGAGCGCCCATGGGGCCATGGAGGTCTTCATGCCGGCGTATATGAAAAAAAGAACAATCATTCCCAGGATAAACAAAGTGGGGAACAGGACAATGGCTTCAATGCTTTGACTGCGCCGCACGCTTTGCGCAATCAGGATGCCCGCCAGACTCATGGTAGCCAGGGCAAGAACAGGCAGGGCCGTTCCTGCAAGGGATAAGAAAATTAAAACCATGCCCAGTGAAATGGTCAATGCGGTCATAGCTTTTTTCTGATCATTTTTCAGATACAGGATAAAAAAGAACAGTGGCAACGAGATAAGAAAAAAAACACCGATCACGGGAATTAAGGAAGCCGCCAGAAGAAGCATGATGGTGACAATCAGTCTGGTAAGTGAACTATCGGAAGGTAGTAAGCTTAATTTTGTCAAAAAGATAACCCTTGCGGATCCGCTTTAGATGATTAAAAAAATACCAAAATAAGCAACGCCTGCCGGTCTGCAATATAGCATGCAAAACCGGCAGGCGTTCGTTCTGAAATCTATCTGCCTTCGGCGGTGACAAAAGGCATGATCGCGATGGTACGTGCGCGTTTAATGGCCACGGTAAGTTCTCTTTGATGCTTGGCGCAATTGCCCGTGATTCTGCGCGGCATGATTTTACCGCGTTCAGTGACAAAATTGCTGAGAATCATGGGATTCTTATAATCAATCTGAATATTGGAATCCGTACAAAAACGGCAGAATTTCTTTCGGTGAAAGAATTTTCTCTGGGGCGGACGCGACGGTCTGTTTCCTCCACTAGGATATGCCATGACTATTCTTCTCCTTTCGCCGGTGTTACAACCGGTGTTGCAACTGGTGCTGCAGCGGGCGTTGCTTCTTCAGTAGCAGGTTTTCGAGGTGAAATCCGGTTTACACGGACTTCACCGGCCGGTTTTTCATCTCTTCCGCTGGCGGAGGGATCTGTTTCAATTCGGTTTTGCGTTAGTTTGGCCTGCGCCGCCGCAAATTCCTCGTCGATCCCTTCACGCGTGACCGCACCTTCTTTCTTGACGGTCATGAACTTTAGAATCCGGTCGTCGATTTTATAATTTCGTTCGATTTCAGCGACCATAGGGCCGTCACCGGCAAAATCGATGAAAAAATAAAATCCGTCTCTTTGTTTTTTGATTTCGTAGGCGAGACGACGTTTGCCCCATTTCTCAATTCGGGCAATGACGCCGCTGCGTTCGGTGATGATAGCCTGCGAACGATCCATGATGGCGGTGATGTCTTCATCCGCCAACTCTGTCTTGACGATAGCGATAACTTCGTATCTGTTCAAAATTTCCTCCTTTCGGCTCTGAAGCCCGCGGTCCATGCCGCGAGCAAGGGGAGTCCCTATTAAATTGTAGTCGCGTCATTTACCCCATGTTCTGTGAAAAATCAAGGATTAAGTTGACCCGGGGGCTGAAAAACGTGTAACATGCGTACTCGAAACGTCCATGTCATCGCGAATAGACAGGTTGGAACGAGACGGGGAAGGAGACTATGGAAAAGCCATCTATTTATAATCGTTATCAAAGAGATGTTCGCGAGGCCAGTCTCTGGCTTTCACAGCAGGGCTACTTCGGATCTCTTCGGGGCTCAGGGGGCAACGTGTCCATGCGGATCGACGAACAAAACATGGCGATTACGCCTTCAGGGGTGAAGTATTCCGAAATGTCGAATGACGATATTTGCATTTTAGGTCTGGATCTGGCGGCTCGCGAGATGAAAAGCGGAAGAACGCCGTCTATGGAATCGGGAATGCACAGTATCATTTACCGCAACCGGCCCGACGTCAATGCCGTTGTTCACACACATCAGACTTACGGGAGCGTTTTTGCCCTGATTAACACCCCGATTCCCGCTCTGTTTGATGAGGTTTCCCTGTCGCTCGGACCCGAAGTCGCGATCGTGCCCTATGCTTTCTCAGGCAGTGCTGAGCTGGCGGGCAATGTCGGCGTGACGGTTGCAAACGGCGCCAATGCCTGCATCATTCAGAATCACGGCATTGTGGCGATGGGTAAATCGCTGGATGAGGCGATGCAAAACGCGGAATTGCTGGAAAAAGTCGCCCATGTTTATTGTCTGGCCCTATCCACCGGTAAAACGCTGACGACGCTTCCGGAAGCCAGTCTGCGGACCATTGAGAAGATGCGTAAAGAAAAAATCTAAAGGAAGAGGGCCTGAGAAAAAAAGCCTTCATATTGAACGAACCGCGAAAAGTAAAAATGGTGGGCGATGCGAGATTCGAACTCGCGGCACCTGGCTTCGGAGGCCAGTACTCTATCCAGCTGAGCTAATCGCCCACGTTGCGAGCTTCTACTATATCCGGTCGGAATCTTCAATGAATAAAAATCACGGCTGTTTTTTTGACGTATGATCTTTGCCCAGATAATAATTGATCCAGGATGAGCTTTGATACAAATCCCAGTTGCATGGGGGCACAATGACGTTTTCCAGTTGCCTCTCCTCGCCGTGCTTCTTTAACCGGGCATAGGCCCGGACATAGACGCACTGCCTTTTTTCCGGATAGACCTCGCACCAGCCGTGGAAGCTTCCGCCGCAGGCGCCGTTACGCTGGTTTTTCGGGCATCGGGACATCGGGCACAGATAGGCCACATCGGGCAAGGCGCAGTCGCCGCAATCACGGCAGTCAAAAAGCGCGACTTTGCTTAAATGCTCCAGTTTGTGGAAAATGCCTTCCAGTTTGCTGCCCTGTACTTTTTGACAAAGTATTTTCATGGCCCCGCAAAGTATATTGCCGGGTTCAAACATGAGTCTGTGAATCTGCCGTAAAAGCGCGTAGGACCATTCGCCTTTGGCATCGAGGTCCTTTTGGGCCGGTGTCTCCCGGTTCAGCCCCGTTTGCGCATCGGGTTCATAATAATAAAAACCGCCAGCCATGGGATAATCGAAGTGCCGGATCAGATCTGGCCATTGACAGACGAGTTGTTCTCCCTGCCGAATGATGGACTCGACCTGCTCGTAGGATATGTTATGTCCGCCGATATGCACACCGCTGTAACCCATACCTTTGAGAATCGCATACATTCGTGCCGCGCGAAGAATCCTGGCGCCCGCGCCTTTATCGGCATCATTTCGTTCCCGGTCAATATCCGCCAGCAGCTGATCCGTGACGACGGAGCCGGGAAGATCATTGTGGTTCATCATTCTGGCCGCGCCGAAGGGGAGTATGTAGATATTTCCCACCAGAGGAATGTTGAATCCGTTTTGCTTCATGAAAAGAATCAACTCATGAAATTTACGTGCGTCGTATCCCAATTGCGTCACAATGAACTGTGCGCCGGCTGCGACTTTCTTTTTCAGTTTGTAGTACTGGGCCATTTGTTCCGCCTGTGTCGCTTTAAAGGGGGAAACGACGGCGCCGGCAAAAAAGTCGCTGGCCTGGTGACGAATTACGCCCTTGATCCCAGGGTATTGAAGTCCCCTGTTCATTTCTGTGATGAGCTGCAGGATATGCGTTGGATCTAAATCAAACACAGGACCGGGGCGTCCCTGAAAACCGGATACCGGATAATCGCCACTCATGATCAGAAGGTTTCTTACCCCGAAACGATCCAGAGCATACAACTGGCTTTCGATGGCATTGCGGTTTTTGTCCTTGCAGGTAAAATGGACGAGAGGTTCGATGCCTGTTTTTAAAATCTCACAGCCCATAAAATCGGCGGACATGGCCGGAGTTCCACCGGGATTGTCCGTGAGCGTGAGAGCATGGATGTTTCCGCCTGCGGCTGCCTGGCAGGCAAGGGCCAATGCTTTTTCCTGAATGGGTTCTTTGGCGCCTCTGCCCGGTACAAGCTCCCAGGTGACCGGAAATACCGATGGATCAAGTAATGCCTCTTTAAAACGATTGACCTTCATGAAACGCCTCAGCCATGAATCTCTTTTTTACGGTGCGCCGAAAATCGCATTTAAGAAAGATGATGTCAATAGAATTTATCTCTCAAGGGGTGAAAGCTCAGGCCTGGTTCCTGAATCTTCGCTTAATTGTGTTGCAGTTACCGTGGAAATTTGTTATTTCCTCAACCATGACTTGCCTGGGAACAAAAAGATTCCGCATAGCATCCTGTTTGCTCTTATTGATGGTCATTGCAAGCTTGTCGGGTGAGTGTTTCGCTTCGACACAGATATTAAATGTTCGTCACTGGACGGCGCCGGATCATACACGGGTTGTGTTTGATCTCGAAGCGGAAACACAATATTCCTATACCATCGACAAAAATAATCTGACGATAGAATTCTCGGGCGCTTTCTGCAATCCCGCGATGCCGGTTGACGTGAATGTGCGCAAGCCCGGTATCCAGACCATCGCCATTGCCACCACAGGAGACAAAGTGACCGTCCGGATGCTTTTGGACGATCATCTCAAAACGCAGGTATTTAAACTTAAAAAGTTTCTCGATAAACCGGATCGTCTGGTGGTGGATATCTATCTAAAACCGGAAGGTCATGAAAAACCCGTGGTGTCGCAGCCCTCCGAAGTCAAGGCGTTTACAAGAGTGATTGTGATCGATCCCGGCCATGGAGGTGAAGATCCTGGTGCGGTGGGTAAAAGGGGAACCTATGAAAAAGACATTGTGCTGGAGATCGGCCGGGAGATCAAAAAGGAAATAGATAAGATGAACGGGTTCAGCGCGGTTCTGACCCGCGACGGGGACTACTATGTGTCTTTTGGTCGCCGCCTTCAGATCGCCAGTCAGGCCAACGCCGCTCTTTTTATCAGCGTTCACGCGGATGCCGCGAGAAACCGCCAGGCCAGGGGCAGCTCCGTCTATTGTCTGTCCACCGGCGGGGCGACAAGCGAAGCGGCGCGTCTGCTGGCCAATAATGAAAACCTCTCTGACGTAATCGGCGGTGTGCAAAGCGGTGAAACCAGCAATGAATCCGATCCGATTATCCTCAACATGTTTCAAACCAATACCATTAACATGTCCAAGACATTTGCCTCGAATCTGATTGATCAGATCGGTAAAATTCACTATCTGAAATATGACAGCCTACAGGAAGCGCCTTTTCGTGTTTTGAAACTGCTTGATATTCCGGCAGTCCTCCTGGAAACGGCCTATCTTTCAAATCTTCAGGAAGAACAATTGCTTAAAAGCCGGGCTTTTCACAGAAAAATAGCCACTGCCGTCGCCTCTTCTGTCGAAAGTTATTTCTCTGTGGGGGCCTTCATTTCGTCTCCCAGCAGTGCGGCTCCCCCTGTAATTCAGGCGCCCGTCACCCGGTCCCGGACGGATGAAATTCGTGCCGTTCAGACAAGCGTTTATCGTGTCAAGCGCGGTGATACGCTGTATTCCATTGCCAGAAAGTTCGACACCCATGTGTCCACGCTTCTGCATCTGAATGCCATGAAAAGGTCCGACAAGCTTTATGTGGGAAGGAAAATCCTGGTGCCGGGCAAGATCGCGGATCAAGCGCCCGCAAGATCAACGAAAACTTATCTGGTCAGGAAGGGGGACACTCTGTATTCGCTGGCCAGGGGCAGTTCCATTTCCGTAGAGGAATTAAAGCGTCTCAATAATATGCGTGATTCCGATGTCCTGCTGATGGGGCAGAGGATCCGGGTGCCCGAATAGGATGTCGTTTTTGTCAGGGTTTTAAATTCAAAACCCGATTGTAAACCGTTTCTGAAAATCCATAGACCTGAAATCTGTTGATAACGGCAAAAGGAACATCATTGCTTTCGTCGAAGTCTTTTCTTTTGACGACTGCGTCTTCATTCGTGTCCATGTTGTATTCCGTAAAAGGCATATTTTTTGATTTTAAAAAATCTTTCGCCTTGTCACAGTCCGGACAGTCGTTTTTGGTAAACAGGATGATGTCGGGTTTCTTCTCTACGGCCGTTTCAACACCTGCTGTAGACGGGGCGTCCCGTTTGTGAACTTTTACATTCTGGTCTGATTTTATTTGAGGCGGCGGGTAATCAGTGATGTGTACCGCGCCGGTTTCGTCTTCCCAGGTATAAAAATCAGCGTGCGCAGTTGCGGTGAATATAATAAGAAGCGCGAAAAAGAAAAAAAAGCATTTATTCATGAAATCCTCCCGGTAAAATCATTATCGCCTCAGGCGCATGTCCGGCATTTTAAGATCAAA
Source organism: Smithellaceae bacterium (assembly GCA_046484315.1). Taxonomy (GTDB): domain Bacteria; phylum Desulfobacterota; class Syntrophia; order Syntrophales; family Smithellaceae; genus UBA8904. The sequence goes on from JAWOJC010000290.1 coordinate 23,633, forward strand.
TTCCTGCCAGGTTTCGCGAAATCCGCTGCGATAGTAAATAAAAGGATGCAAGTGGATCTTAATGGTTTTCACATTAGCCGGAATGTTTTTAAAAATCAACTCCATTGTCACGGACGTCTGGGGTTGAATCTCGACCCCCCGCCCATGACTGTCTATGTCAACCATGAGTTTTTTTTGCGAACCGTGCCAGGCATAGGCGTTGTTTGTGAGATATTTATTATTTTTCTCATCCAGCAGGCTTGATCTATTCCAGGAACCGAACTTATCATCGTAAAAAGCGACTTTACGCGGGGCTTCATCTACGTTGACGACTTCCACAAGCACGCGAAGTCCTTCTTTGGTGATCGTAGCGCTTCTGAGTTCAAACAGGCAACCCAAAGCGTCCTTGACAGCAAGGGGCTTATAGGTTCGTTTGAAAGGCTTAACGACGGGTTTGGGCTCTTCCGGCGGCTTTAGGGGAGCCGCGACTGGTTTCGGCTGAGACTGTGGAAATGTCAACGGATCTGCGGCCAGCACAGCGGATGGCTCACTTGCCTTAGGCACTGCGGGCGGGGTGTCCACCTGCGCCGATTCCTCATACATCACAGGCTGTTCATCCAGCACCGTCCGAACGCGAAAAGCCATTTTCACACGGACACTGTCGCCTTCGTTGACAAAAGCAATCAAACGGATTGCTGTGATTCTTGCTTCCGTGATGGATTGCGTGGCGGATTCGCCTGTGACCTGAAAGTTGGTGACCTCGGTTGCCGAACTGGAGTGCTGCGTTTTGGCGTCGTTTTTTACTTCGACCAGTTTGTCGAGAATGACTTCCGCCGAAGCCTCGGCCGGTGTTTGTGAGCCCTTGGTGGCCGCGAGGGCGGTTTTAATAATGATGGATTCATGGACGCGTTTTCTTTCCTGGAGGGAGGCTTGGGCCTGGGCGAATGTTCTTTCCGCCGCGCCTTTGCGCTCCCGGATGGCAGCCACATCCAGGCTCAGTTTGTAATAATTTTCTTCACTGCGTTTGAGAAGATTCTTTTGTGTTTCCTGTTCCGTTTTGGCGGCCTTGATCTTTTTGTGCAGATTGATCATCCGTTCCTGAAAAAATTTAATCTGCTCGTTTAATCCCTCTTCAGCCAATGCGTTATTTTGGGATGTGCTTTTGATAGCTCTTTCCGCGCGGCTTAAATCATAAGCGGCCGGATCAAATGGGCCGGCTTTTAAAAACGTTTCAAGATCTTTGGTGGACTGAATCAGCGCAACCTTATAGTCTTTGTTTTCCGAAGGCGGTGTGACGCTGTCGGATTTATTTTCCTGAAACGGATAGAGTTCGTAACGTTTCAAACGAAGATAGGTGGTGCCGCGGGCGTTTTTCTCAAGCTCGATGCGAATCGGTTCTTCATTATTCCATTTGGCCGTCCCTTCTTCCTTGGCCCTGATAAAATCCGCTGTTGTCACATGATCAGTTACTTTTGTGAAAGCTTCAATGTAGGTTCCCATATGGGCGGCAATCAGAGGGGCCGAGGCCATGTCTGCTTTTCCTTCCAGGCGATGGGCGCTGTCGCGGAATCCGCGCGTGTAAATGACCGCGATCAGAGCTTCTCCCTGTTTTTCGGTCTGAAGCCAGCGCTTGAGGGAATCCTGCTGTGCGCTTGCATCCTGTTCATAGCGGCTGATTTGTTCGTCGAGGTTTTCAATCGTCGCGCGGATGGTTTTAATGCCTTTGGCGGATTCTTCAAGGTCCGTTGAGACCATCTGGAATTGAGACGTCATGTCATCTCGGCGCTTTTTCGCGCGGACGAATTCCTTGTTGGCACTCGCTATGGCATGCTTGTAATCGGAATCCTCACGTTCTTTTTCGTCCTCAACCGCTTTGAGATTGTCGCGTTCTTCCTTTCTTGTGGAGAAAGACTCGCGGTTATCCACTTCGGAGCGGATGATTTCCCGGACCGTGTCGCGGGAATCCGTGGATAAAGAAACCCATCTCATCAAAGCCGGATGCTGCGCTGTGGGAGGGGGTGTCGTTTGCGGCTGAGACGGTTTTTGCTGCGGCGCTTGCGCGACGGAAGGTGTTGCGTACATGCCGACTGAGGTCAGAACAAAAGCGGTTAATATCCATAATAATCTGTTTTTCAGCATGTTTTCACTCCAGTGATCAATAATCTCTTTTATCGGCTCAAATGGCGAAAAAAATAGCTCAAAAGTTCCATGCTTGTCAATTAATTTCATGCTTTTGCGGGTACAATAATGCCAATAGAACGAGCCGGCCTGTTTAAAGCAGCGTCTGATGGTTGATTTATACGAAAGAATCATTACTATAAATCATCGTGTGCGACTGATTTGGGGATTAAGCCCGCAGTGTTTGCGGATAAAAGATTATATCCGTATTTTGATACGGCCGGATCAACAGGGGAGAAAACAATCTATGTTAGGGCGTCCTGTGAGCCTTTTTAAAATTTTGGGTTTTGACATAAAGGTGGATGTCAGCTGGCTTGTGCTGGCGGCCGTCATTGTGTGGTCTTTGGCCAAAGGGTTGTTTCCCGGGTTCTTCAAAGACCTGCCCGCCTCTTCATATTGGTGGATGGGTGTGGCGGGCGCTTTGGGTTTATTTATGTCCATCGTATTTCATGAATTGGCCCATGCGATTGTTGCCAGGCGGTACGGCATTGCCATGAAAGGCATCACGCTGTTTATATTCGGCGGCGTCGCAGAAATGGAGGAAGAGCCTCCCAGCGCGAAAGCGGAGTTCCGGATGGCGATGGCCGGTCCTTTGTCGAGTTTGTTCATCAGCGGCGTATTGTTTTTCATGATGTGGGCGGGCAGCTCGCAGATTTGGCCGGTGACGTTCTATGGCGTGCTGGCCTACCTGGCCTGGCTGAACCTGGTTTTGGCCGTTTTTAATCTGGTGCCGGCTTTTCCGCTCGACGGCGGAAGGGTGCTGCGTTCAATCTTATGGCAATGGAAAAAAGATTTGCCCTGGGCGACGTCGGTGGCTTCCAGAGTCGGTTCGGTGCTGGGCGCTGTGCTGATTATTCTGGGTGTGATTTCGTTGTTCAGAGGAAATATCGTAGGCGGGCTGTGGTGGCTGATGATCGGATATTTCATCCGTGTAGCCGCCTTGCGGGCCTATCAGCAGGTGCTGGCCCGGGACATTTTTCACGGCGAAAAGGTCGGGGATCTGATGGTGAAAGACCCGGTGGTGGTTCCGCGATCCATCACACTGCATGAATTTATCCACGACTATGTCTACCCGTATCAATTCCAACTGTATCCGGTTGTCGCGTTCGGGAAACTCAGCGGCTGCGTGACAGTCGCGGCAGTCGCGGCGGTTCCCCGTGAAGAATGGACTAAGCAGACAGTCGGGTCTGTCGTGCTTGCCTGCGATCAGGAAAACACCGTTGGTCCCGATGACGGTGCCGATCAGGCGCTGGCGATTATGAACAGAACCGGAAACAGCCGACTGATGGTGGTTCAAGATGATCAGCTAGTCGGCATCATTTCTTTGAAAGACATGCTGAAACTTCTGTCGTTGAAGAATGGGCTTCAGGATGTTGAGAAGAAAAAATAAGGGCTGAATCGGCAGAAGTTCAAATCTGCAAAGCAACACTTCTAACATTGCGCTGCATTGCAACCCGGACACGGAGGTTCATGCCGGATGAAATCGTATTTTTGCTCCCCCGTCTAGAGCATCTCAATAGCGCAGGCCATTGAAACGCCGCCGCCTCCGCATAGTGTGGCCATTCCCAGCGTCTTGCCGCGTTTTTTCATGGCGTGGATGAGCGTGACAATCACCCGGCAGCCGGTGGAACCGACCGGGTGACCCAGACCTATTCCGGAGCCGTTGACATTGGTGATCTCACGGTTGACGCCCAACTCTTTTTCACAGCCCAGGTACTGTGCGGCAAAGGCTTCGTTGATTTCCATAAGTTCAAAATCCGGGACCTTCAGGCCGGATCGGCGTTCAAGATCCCGAACCGCCGGAACCACGCTCAGGCCCATAACGGACGGATGGCAGCCGCCGCGTCCGATTGCTTTG
>JAWOJC010000108.1:0-7149 GCA_046484315.1 Smithellaceae bacterium
AGTTAAAACCGGCCACCAGCAAGGGAACGTATATTAAAAGCATTTCGATATCCAGCACCATGGGTGCCGGCGTAAGAATTGTCCCTCTGGATATTCGGAGCGCCGTTTAGATTAAATACAGATTCATGCGAAACCCTTTTCTTATTCCAGGAAGGAGCTTGCATGCGTGGTGTATAAGCAGCAAAGGTCGAAGACAGCAGGTACGGAAGTTTAAACGGATGATGGCCTGCCGAGACTCGTAGTGTAAAAATAGTTACTGGATGTTTCACGGTAATCTTTTTTTCAGAAAACGGGGATCGGATCAGGAATAAAAACCGTTTTCTATTCTGTGTTGGCTAGATTCTCCGGCCTCAAGTAAAAATAATATTGAAAGGAGGCTGATAGATTGGATCGGAAAACGAAAGAACAGATTGTATCCGAGCTTCAGGTGAAACTCAAACAGGCCAAGTTGGGTGTTTTGACCAGTTTCAACGCGATGAACGTTGAAAAAATGGAAGCCTTGAGAATTGTCCTGCGCAAGAACAATGCCGAGTTGAAAGTCGTCAAGAATACGCTTTTGGGCATTGCCTCTAAAGAGACAGACTTCCAGATTCTTTCGGACCATTTTAAATGGCCCGTTGCCGTGGTTTTAAGTTATCAGGACCCGGTGGCCCCGACGAAAGCGTTAGTCGAGTTTGCCAAAAAGAACCCGGAACTGGAACTGAAAGTCGGTGTGCTGGACGGTAAGCTGTTGACCAAGGCGGACCTCACGGCGCTGTCCGAGTTGCCCAGCCGCGAAGTGCTTCTGGGCAAGCTGGTTTCCGTGATGGCTGCGGTACCGACATCGCTGGTCACCGTTTTGAGCGGTGTACCGAGAAGTTTTGTGCAGGTGCTCAATGCCTATGGCGAAAAGCAAAACACTTTAAACTCATAACTACATACAAAAGAGGGATAGAAAAATGTCGAATGCAATTACGAAAGAAGATGTCGTTACGTTTATTGAGAACATGACTGTGCTGGAGCTTTCCGCTCTGGTAAAGGAACTTGAAGAAAAATTCGGTGTATCCGCCGCCGCTCCCATGATGATGGCTGCCGCCGCACCTGGTGCCGCGCCTGCCGCCGCTGTTGAGGAACAAACGGAATTCAACGCGATTCTGACCGGTTTCGGTGCCGATAAGATTAAAGTGATTAAAGAAGTCCGCGCGATCACCGGTCTGGGATTGAAGGAAGCCAAGGATCTGGTTGAAGGTGTGCCGAAGGCTGTTAAAGAAGCGGTTTCCAAAGACGAAGCAGCTGCCATCAAGAAGAAGATAGAAGAGGCAGGCGGAACCGTCGAGATTAAATAATCTCATTTCCAAAATTTTATTTTATGTAAGGATGCTATGGGTGACTTTAGAAGAAATTTCGGCCGCGTAAAGCAAATACAGGATATTCCGAATCTGATTGAAATCCAGACACGGTCCTACGAAAAATTCCTGCAAGCCGATCTGCCTCTGGCCAAGCGGCGGAATATCGGCTTGCAGGGCGCTTTTAAAAGCGTTTTTCCGATTTCGGACTTCAGTGGAAAGTGCTCACTGGAATATGTCAGCTACAAGATCGGTGATGTCCGGTATGATATGAAGGAGTGTATTCAGAAGGGCATGACCTATGCCGCTCCTTTAAAGATAGTGGTCAGGCTGGTGGTTTTTGATGCAGATCGTTTAGCCGACGGCAAGCCGAACCGCGAAGCGGCTGAAACCAAGCCAATTCGTGACATCAAAGAGCAGGAGATTTACTTTGGTGAAATCCCGCTCATGACGGAGAACGGCACGTTCATTGTCAATGGTTCGGAGCGTGTCATCGTCAGTCAGCTGCACCGGTCACCCGGCATCTTCTTTGATCATGATAAGGGTAAGACCGTTGCTTCCGGCAAATTGATTTATTCAGCGCGCGTCATCCCGATTCGCGGTTCCTGGCTGGATCTGGAGTTTGATTCCAAGGATCTGCTCTATGTCCGGATCGATCGTCGCCGGAAGATGCCTGTTACTATTTTGCTCAAAGCGATGGGCAATTCGACGGAGTTCATATTAAATTATTTTTACAATATTGAGAAAATCACGGTCGAGGGCGAAAAAATTTATTTTGCCGTTGATGAAAAACTGGCCGGCAAAAAAGCGCCCGAGGACATAAAAGATCCGAAAAGCGACGAAGTTATCGTTAAGAAGGGACGCAAGCTGACCAAGCCGCTGCTCAAGCGTGTCATAGACGCAGGGGTTAAGCGTGTGGCCATCCAGGAGGCGGATCTGACCGGTAAGATTCTGTCGTCGGATGTTCATGATCCGCAGACAGGAGAAGTGCTTTTCCGTTGCAACGAAGCGTTGCCCGTCAATGGTCTTGAAATCGCCCAGGAAAAAGGCGTTAAGGAATTAAATTTCATTCAGATTGACGAAGAAATCGACAGCGCTTCCATTCGTGACACCCTGCTGGTGGATCATATCGACAGTGCCGAAGACGCCATTTTGGAAATTTACCGCAGGCTGCGTCCGAGTAACCCCCCGACGCCCGAGACGGCCACGAAATTTTTTAACAGTCTATTTTTCGAACCCGAGACTTACGACCTGTCGGATGTCGGCCGGGCGAAAATGAACTACAAGCTGGGCCTGAAGGTTTCGACCGATTTGACCGTTTTGCGTAATGAAGATATTCTGGCTTCCGTCAAATATCTGATTGATTTGAAAAACGGTGTCGGAGAATGCAGTGTTGATGATATTGATCATCTGGGAAATCGCCGTGTACGTTCGGTCGGTGAACTGATTGAAAATCAATACCGTGTCGGTCTGGTCCGGATGGAAAGGGCCATTAAGGAAAAGATGAGTCTTCAGGACATCGAAACCATGATGCCTCACGATCTCATCAACGCCAAACCTGTATCCGCAGTCGTTAACGAGTTCTTCGGATCAAGTCAGCTTTCCCAGTTTATGGATCAGACCAATCCGTTGTCGGAAATCACGCATAAACGGCGCTTGTCGGCGTTGGGTCCCGGAGGGTTGACCCGCGAACGGGCGGGTTTTGAGGTTCGCGACGTTCATTCGACCCACTATGGACGTATCTGTCCTGTGGAAACGCCGGAAGGGCCGAATATCGGCTTGATCGTTTCGCTGAGCACGTACGCCCGTGTCAATGAATTCGGTTTTATAGAAACGCCTTATCGCCTGGTCGAAAACGGCAGGGTTCTGGAAGATGTGCAGTTTATGACGGCCATCGAAGAAGAAAATCAGCTAATCGCACCCGCCGACCGGCCGCTCGATAAAAAAGGAAAATTCGAGGAAGAACTGATTTCGGTCCGAAAAGGGAGCGACTTCGTTTCGGCGATGCCGGAAGACATTAAGATGATGGATGTGTCCCCCAACCAAATGGTGTCTGTGGCTGCGGCCCTGATTCCGTTTTTGGAGCATGACGATGCTAACCGCGCGTTGATGGGATCTAACATGCAACGTCAAGCCGTTCCGCTGATGTGTCCGGAAGTGCCGGTGGTGGGAACCGGGATGGAAGCCATTGTGGCCCGCGATTCCGGCGCGGTGGTAATTGCCAGACGTCCGGGGGTCGTGGAAAGTGTGGATGCCTCGCGCATCGTGATTCGAGCGGACAAGCCGGAAGAAGATGGTATCGACACAGGCGTTGATATTTATTCTCTTTCCAAATACCAGCGATCCAATCAGGACACCTGTTTTAATCAGAAACCGATTGTTACCGCGGGTGATCGTGTCGGGAAACGTGATATCCTGGCGGACGGTCCGGCGACGGATAACGGTGAGCTGGCTCTGGGACGCAACGTGATGGTTGCATTCATGTCTTGGGGCGGATACAATTACGAAGACTCCATCCTGGTCAGTGAACGAATCGTCAAAGAAGACATTTACACATCGATTCACATCGAAGAGTTTGAGACCATGGCCCGCGACACCAAGTTGGGCAAGGAAGAGATTACACGCGATATTCCCAACGTTGGTGAAGAAGCGCTACGTAATCTTGACGACAGCGGCATTATCCGCATCGGTGTTTCCGTGAAACCCGGGGACATTCTGGTCGGTAAAATCACCCCCAAGGGTGAAACGCAGTTGTCTGCCGAAGAAAAACTGCTGCGGGCGATTTTCGGCGAAAAAGCAAGCGATGTCCGCGATACGTCCCTGCGTGTTCCCCCCGGAGTGGAAGGCACAGTGATTGACGCGAAAGTCTTTACCCGTAAAGGCGCCGACAGGGATCTGCGTTCCCAGGCAATCGAAGAAGAAGCGATCGAGCAGCTGACTCAGAATCGGGACGACGAAATCCGCATTCTGGCAGAATCGATTAAGAAAGATATCGCGAAACTTGTAATCGGCAAGACATCCGCCGGGAAAATCATTGATGTCAAGAAAAAAACGCTTTTGAAGAAAGGCGACAAGATCACCAAAGAGCTCTGGGCGGATATTCCCTTCACTTATTGGAAAGATATTACCATCAGCGAGAATGACGGTTCTGAAGAGAAACTGGTCAATCTGCTGTCCTCCATGGAACGGAAAATTGATTTTGTCCGCGCGCATTTCGAAGAAAAACTCGAGAAGGTCAAAGCCAGTGATGAACTGCCGCCGGGTGTGATCAAGATGGTCAAAGTTTACATTGCCATTAAAAGGAAACTGTCCGTCGGTGACAAAATGGCGGGACGTCACGGAAATAAGGGCGTTTTGTCCAGAATACTTCCCGAAGAAGACATGCCTTATTTTGCCGACGGGTCCACCGTTGATATTATTCTCAATCCTCTGGGCGTTCCTTCTCGAATGAATGTCGGCCAGATTCTGGAAACGCATCTGGGCTGGGCGGCAAAAACCATTGGCGAAGGTTTGAATGAGCTGCTGACGAAAAACAGTCACCTCAATCAAGTCAAGACCGAGTTGAAAAAGGCTTATTCATCTCCGGATTTCGATGATTACATTGATAAGGCTTCGGCAGAGGACATCAAGCGTTTTGTCAGCCGTCTGAAGAAGGGCATGTTGGTGGCCAGCCCCGTGTTTGACGGCTGTCCCGAGCCGCAGATATGTCAGTTGCTGGATACGGCCGGACTGCCTGAATCCGGACACACCATTTTATTTGACGGTCGAACCGGTGAACCTTTTGATCAGGAAGTCACGGTGGGCATCATCTACATGCTGAAACTCCACCATCTCGTGGATAATAAAATCCATGCCCGGTCCATCGGTCCTTACTCTCTCGTGACGCAGCAGCCGTTGGGCGGCAAGGCGCAGTTTGGCGGTCAGAGACTCGGTGAAATGGAAGTCTGGGCGATGGAAGCCTATGGCGCCTCCTACACATTGCAGGAATTTTTAACCGTCAAGTCGGACGATGTGGCCGGCAGGACGAGGATTTATGAATCCATCGTCAAGGGTGAACATACATTTGAGCCGGGTCTGCCGGAGTCCTTCAACGTGCTGGTGAAGGAACTCCAGAGTCTCGGATTAGACGTGGAATTGATTGAGGAAGAGTAACTTTCAATTTTCACTTAAGTTTTAATCGTACAGGAGAAAATCTGTGGAAGACGTTTTCAGCTATTTCGAAAAACCAAAGAATCCGATTCGCTTCAACGCGATGAAGATTTCGATCGCGTCGCCGGAAAAAATTCTTTCCTGGTCTAACGGCGAGGTCAAAAAGCCGGAGACCATCAATTACCGGACGTTCAAACCGGAGCGAGATGGCCTTTTTTGCGCGAAGATTTTTGGCCCGGTCAAGGACTACGAGTGTCTCTGCGGGCGTTACAAGCGCATGAAGCATCGTGGCGTGGTTTGCGAAAAATGCGGCGTTGAAGTTATTCAGTCCAAAGTCCGCCGTGAGCGGATGGGACATATCACGCTGGCGACGCCGGTGGCTCATATCTGGTTTTTGAAGAGTCTGCCCAGTCGCATCGGCAATGTGATGGACCTGACCCTCAAAGAACTGGAGAAAGTCCTTTATTTTGAATCCTGGATTGTCTTGGACCCGAAAGATACACCCCTGAAGAAAAAAGAGCTTCTGACGGATGAAGAATATCTGGAAGCCAGAGAGCAATACGGGGAGACGGGATTTGTTTCGGGAATCGGTGCCGAAGCAGTGCGACAGTTACTCGAAGAAATGGATCTGGAAAAGCTCTACGAAGAGCTGCGCGCAGAACTGGCTACATCCATTTCCGATACCAAAAAGAAGAAACTGGTCAAAAGACTCAAAGTGGTTGAGGCGCTGCGTAAATCCGGCAACAAGCCCGAATGGATGATCCTGACCATTTTGCCGGTGATTCCGCCGGATTTAAGACCCCTGGTGCCTCTGGATGGAGGCCGTTTTGCCACGTCGGATCTCAATGATTTGTACCGGCGCGTGATTAACCGAAACAACCGGCTCAAAAGGCTTCAGGAACTCAACGCGCCTGAGATCATCATCCGCAATGAAAAAAGGATGTTGCAGGAAGCGGTCGATGTTCTCTTTGATAATGGTCGTCGCGGGCGGGCTATTACCGGGACCAATAAGCGGCCGCTCAGATCGCTCTCCGATATGCTCAAAGGGAAGCAGGGGCGTTTTCGTCAGAATCTGCTCGGCAAGCGCGTGGATTATTCTGGTCGTTCCGTCATCACGGTTGGCCCGGACTTAAGGCTTCATCAGTGCGGTCTTCCCAAGAAGATGGCGCTTGAGCTCTTTAAACCGTTTGTTTACAATCGTCTGCTTGAAAAAGGTTATGTGACCACCGTCAAAAGCGCCAAAAAAATGGTCGAAAAAGAAACGGCTGAAGTATGGGATGCTGTCGATGAAGTCGTTCGCGAATATCCGGTGCTTCTGAACCGTGCGCCGACACTGCACCGTTTGGGTATGCAGGCCTTTGAACCTGTTTTAATTGAAGGCAAAGCCATTCGACTGCACCCGCTTGTCTGCACCGCATTCAACGCGGACTTCGACGGTGACCAGATGGCCGTGCACGTGCCTCTGTCCGTTGAAGCGCAAACGGAAGCGCGCGTGCACGGCCATCTGGTCACCGTCGAAGTCCGCGTTGAATGCGGTGCAGACAAGCGGGTGCAGCCGAATGGCTTTGCCTTCAATTAAAACAGGTTCAAAGGCCTGCATGCCCAAACGGTGCAGTGTCGGCGCACGGTTCAGAAGCACCGGATATTCGCGAACAACTTCATCGACAGCATCCCA
>JAWOJC010000176.1:0-4936 GCA_046484315.1 Smithellaceae bacterium
CGTGTTGTTCTTCTTGCTGGTGTACTTATAATCCCGGATGGTCCGGGTGCAGATGGAAAAATGGATCCTCTATGGCGGTAAAATGCAGGGGTCCCGACGTGTGCAAACGCAGAGGGTTTGTCGATCCCTCTGCGTTTGATGCGTGTTGATCACAGGGCCCAGACCGCGCGGGCGCCTTCTTCCGTGGCTTCGATGATTCTGCGGGGCGAGCGGGCGTCGCCCACGATGGCGAAGGGAATACCGAGTTTTTCCAAAACACCCCCCAGGGCGTTGACGGGCTTCATCCCGGTGGCAACGACCACCTGGTCCACAGGCGTGATCGTCGAGAGTTCGCCTGCGGTGTTGCACTCCACGCAGCCGTCGCCGATGCTCTTGACCTGCACGCCGAAAATCATCTTGCAGCCCCTGTCACGCAGACGGCTATGCAGCATGTAGCCGTGCGATGTGATTTTCAGGACGGGTGAGCGTTGCAGCATTTCCACCAGGGTGATCTTGACGCCTTTTTCGCTTAGGTAGTCCGCCACTTCCATGCCGATCAGCCCGCCGCCGATGACGACCACATTGGTTCCGGGCCCAACGCGGCCATCCAGGATTTGCCAGGCGTCGCACACAAAAGGCTTGTCGATTCCGACAATAGGAGGAACCAGCTTTTCACCGCCTGTGGCCACAATGACATAGTCGGGCTTGCCGTCTTTGAGCAGCGCTTCAGTGACATCTGTCTCTTTTTTGATGGTGACGCCGGAGGATTCGATCTGGCCGATCTGCCAGTCGATCCAGTGACCGTAGATTTCTTTATGCGGCGGCGTCTGGGCATAGCGGATCTGCCCGCCTAAGATATTTTTCTTTTCAAAGAGGGTGACCGTGTGCCCAAGGCGGCAGGCCTCGGAGGCGGCAATCAGACCGGCAGGGCCTGATCCCACAACCCAAACGTTTTGGGGTTTGGACGCGGGACCTTTGGGATAGAGGGTTTCCTGACCCGTTTCGGGATTGATGGAGCAGCGGATGTCTCCTTCTCCGAGTATTTCTCTTTCAATGCAGCCTTGGTTGCAGGCGATGCACTGGCGGATGTCCGCCGTCCGTCCGTCCTTGGCTTTGATGAGAAAATCCGGGTCGGACAAAAACTGACGTCCGAATGCAATCAGGTCGGCATCCCCTCTGGCAATGGCCGCATCGGCTGCCGCAGGATCGGTGAAACGGCCGACGGCGATGACTGGCACGGAGGTGACGTCTTTTATTTTTTTAGCAAGCCAGACATTAAAGCCTTGGGCGTATTCACCGGGGGCCTGGGTGATGCCGCCGGGACTGCCGTGCGTGCCGAAAGAGGCGTGAATGACATCCACGCCGGCATTCACGATCTCCGGGATAATCGTCTGCATGTCGTCTGCGCTATAGCCGCCTTTGATGAATTCCTGCGCGGAGAGACGAATCGAAACAGGATAATCCGGCCCCACCTGACGCCGGACTTCCGCTACGACTTCCAGCACAAAGCGCGCGCGTTCTTTCAAGGTTGCTCCGCCGTAGGCGTCTTCTCGCTGATTGGTGAGCGCCGAGAGAAACTGCGTTAAGAGGTAACCGTGAGCGCCATGAATTTCCACAGCGTCAAAACCGGCTTCACGCGCGCGCTTTGCCGCCGCTCCAAAGCAGGCAATGGTTTCCTGAATATCATCGAGTGTCATTTCGCGCGGCATGCCCTTAAAAACAATACTCGGAATGGCTGATGGCGCCATCGCCCGGCCTTTTCCCAGAAGATACAGGCTTTCGCGACCGGTGTGATGAATCTGCATGGCGATTTTGACGCCTTCTTTCTGCGCAACCTTTGCCATTCGCCTGAGCCCCGGAATAAAGCGGTCATCGTAGGCGCCGAGTTGGCTGGGGCCCACAACGCCATCGGGATGAACGCCGGTGATCTCTGTGATCAACAGGCCGGGCTGCCCTTTAGCGCGGCGCGCAAGGTAGGCCAGGTTCTCGTCGCTGACCGTTGCGTCTTTGTTTCCAAGATTCGTTCCCATGGGGGGCATGACCACCCGGTTGGAAAGTTCCATCGACCTGATTTTGAGTGTTGACAGGATGCTGCTTAAAGGGCTCATGGTGTTCTCCTTATTTTCTGCGTTACTTTTTTATTTTCACAATCATCACGAATGAATCCCCTGGCCGCCGCCGATGACCATTTCTTTGCCAGTCATGAATGATGCCTCCTCCGAGCACATCCACAAAACAGCGGAGGCGATCTCTTCGGGCCTGCCGAATCGCTTCATGGGAACCAGCGCCATGGTGATGTCCTTGATCTGCGGATTTTGCTCCCAGGGTTCTTCCAGCATCGGTGTGTGGATAAATCCCGGACAGACAGCGTTAATTCTTACCTTCCGGTGGGCATAGTCGAGTGCGGCGGCTCGGGTGAGCCCCAGCACGGCATGTTTGCTTGCCGCATATATGGACAGACCCACTTCCGAGCAAAAACCAGCCAGAGATGAATTATTGACAATGGCCCCGCAGCCCTGCTTGAGCATCCGTGGAATTTCATACTTCATGCAGCGCCAGACGCCTTTTAAATTGGTATTCATCATCCAGTCCCACTCTTTGGCCGTCGTATTCACAATGCGCCGCATCGAAGGCGAGCTGACACCCGCGTTATTAAAGGCGCAATCCAGCCGACCGTAAGCATCATCAATTTCCTGAAACAAATTTTCGATATCCTGGATTCGGGTCACATCGGTTTGGATAAACCGGGCCCGACCTTTTTCATTTTGAATTTCCTGCACGACGGCGTTGCCCTGTTCATCGCGTCGGGCGGCGATCACCACCTGGGCGCCTTCACGGGCAAACTGAAGCGCCGCGGCGCGGCCGATGCCGGAATTGCCGCCGGTGACCAAAACCACTTTGTCCTGAAATCTATTGGCTTTCAAATGAAGTCTCCTTTCTTATCAAAACAGCCATCAGGACACAACGCCCTGACCGCCTGCAACCACCAGCTCTTTTCCCGTCATAAACGACGATGCGTCGGACCCAAGCCACAGCACGGCGCCCGCAATTTCTTCCGGCTCGCCAATTCTTCTCATGGGGGTTTTGGCCAGCAGCATATCCATCATTTTAGGAAAATGAACCACAGGGGCTTCAAGCATCGCCGTGCGAATCGGGCCCGGACAGACGGCGTTGACACGGATATTTTTATGAGCGTATTCCAGCGCCGCCGTCTTGGTGAGTCCGATGATCCCGTGCTTGCTTGCGCAATACGAGGCCAACCCGTATTCTCCGGTCATGCCCAGGATAGAGGCCGTGTTCACGATGACGCCGCCACCCTGTTTGAGCATCATGCTGATTTCCTGCTTCATGCAAAGCCAGGCGCCTTTGAGATTGGTATTGAGAATGTCGTCCCATTCCTCCTCGGTGATTTTGGCGGCAGGCGGCGCGGTGGATGATCCCAGTCCGGCATTGTTGAAAGCGACATCCAGCTTCCCGCAGCCTTCTGAAATGTCATGAAAAAGACGGTCGATTTCTTCCGGAACGCGGATATCCGTTTTAAGAAAAACGGCTTTTCCGCCTTCAGCTTCGATTTCGCGGACCACCTCCCGGCCGAGATTTTCCCTGCGCGCGGCAATAATGACGAAGGCGCCCTCACGGGCAAAGGCCAGGGCCGTGGCGCGTCCGATGCCGGAGGTGCCGCCCGTGACTAAAACCACTTTCTGGTCGTATCTTTTGGTTTCCAAACGGTTGCTCCTTTCTTGATGGATGGGTGGATAAAAGAAGGCTCGCGGCGGATCGCCTTGAGCCTTCTTTTCTTCTTATTTTGGTGATGGCCTTATTTCACAACCGTTGCGATGCGGGCGCGAACGGGGATGTTATCGCTATGCAGCCCGGGGGTTTGTCCGTGCAGGTCGAATTTCAATTGAACCTGCGGCCGAAATATCAGGCAGTGGGTGGAGCCGCCAAAATGGAACATGCCCAGTTGATCGCCTTTTTTTACATGCTGTCCGACACGGACGGTGATTTCGTTGGTGGACACTTCCGCCATGCCGATAAACATGATGGCCATCAAGCCGATGTCGGGATTGTCGGCTTCGATGAAGATCAGCGCGCGAGAGGCCACCTGCGTGATGTAGCCCTGGGAATTGTTGGGACCTGCCGGGTCAAAGCCTTCCGAGAGGGCTTCGGCGTAATATGATCCGTCAATGAGACGCGTTTTAACTATTTTACCGCTCACCGGAGAGTGCCAGCGATGATAGCTAAGCGCGCTTAAAAAGGCCTGATAAATTGTGCCGTCACCAAATTGGGCAGCCAGCGGGTCCATCGCCATCATATGCGACAGCGAATAAGGCTGGGCTTTAATCCAGAACCGGTCTGTAAGCTTCACGTTTGTGGCAATCCGGTAGGGCGCCGATTCACAGGCATTGGCAATCACCGCGTCGTTATCCGGGCTTGCCACCGGGCGCCGCCCCTCTCTAAATGTACGCGTGAAAAAATCATCCCAGGACGAAAATCCGTAATAGGGCAATTTGGGGTTGCAGACAAAGTCATTTACCAAATCGGGCATCGCCTTTTTGGCGTCGCGCCCGAACCATCCTTTTTCGGGATCATCGCTCAACACATAGCGGGAGGCGGGTGAACTCAGAAACAGGGCCCAGGAATTCAATATTTTTTTGAGCTGCCGGTTGACCTTGTCATTTAGAAATGCCGTGGTTCCGGCGGGCGTTCCCATGGGCCAGTCGAGAATGGCGTTGATCGGAAAGCCGACCAGTCCGGTTTTGTTGAATTCCGGAGCGGTGGTTAAAATCCGGTTCATGACGGCGAGCATCTGGTGATAGTTTTGGATATGAGGCTTGCCGGTTGGGTCCTTGCTGAAAAATTTATTGTGCGGCACCTGCTCAAACATCTGATGAAACAGCATGTACAGCTCCGGGTCTTCTTCGATGATCGTTTTAAATTCCTCAATAACCGGCAA
>JAWOJC010000175.1:0-7299 GCA_046484315.1 Smithellaceae bacterium
GCATAAAAACGCGAGACAGAAACGAATCGGGATAAAAATCAGCAGCGCGATAATGAGCACCATGATGACGCCAACGACCCAGATAATAACGTTCGGGCGGAAAACAAAGAACAGCATGAATCCGGAAAAACTGGCGACGACAATGATGGCCACAGCGGCGCTGATTTTATAATAATCCGTTTCGGGACGGATCTTGAAAATCACGGTGATGAGCGCAAGAAAGATGAATATCCGATAGGTTAACAGGTAATAAAATGGCTGCGTCAGTCCGAGGCCCATGTAATCCGGCACCGCGAAAAGCAGCATCAACAGACTCCACACGATCAGGGCGATGCGCAACTGCCGGTTGATCGTTTTCTGCATGCGCCTCTGGAAAGCTTGCTCCGTCCGGCGATCGACAAATTCAGCACGCCAGCGTGCGATCCGGTATTCGTCCGGCATATCCGTCATAAAAATGAGCTCCGTCTTGTATGGCGTGGGGCAGCCGGATTGGAGAGATGGACACCGATCCGCGCATGGCGATGGATTATACCCGATCGCCATGCCGTTTTCAACACATCAAACAGATTGATTGTTCGGCGGAATTCATTTAAATAGATGTTTCAGGCGCAGAAAGGAGATTGTCCGTGAATAAAAAAGTTGTCATCACCGCAGTTGTTCTGATTGTCGTCGCGCTGATTGCCGCGTTGTTTGTGGTGCTTCGGGGAAAGGGCGATTATCAAAGCGAAGACTACATCTGGTCTGCAAGCGTTGACGCCAAAGGGGGCGATTGCCTCGTCCGGGGTGAAAAGATTGACCGGATCAAAAACGATGTTTCCCTTCTTTTGCGCGCATTGAATCGATCCGACGAAGATCCGGACTCTTTCCGGACGCCGGCAGGCGCGGAACCGCTGGGCCTTCCGAAACTGAAGCTTATCGACGTGACCGGCAACGTGGTCAAGGTGGAAGTGATCAACGATGAATTTCTGACGCAGAGAATGGGGTCTACCGGCGCGGAAGCCTTTCTGGCCGAAGCGACATTCACCCTGACAGAACACACAGGCATTCAATTTGTGAACTTCGTTTTCAAAGAAGGCGATCATGCCATGCCGGGCCTTTATTCGAGAGGTACCTTTTTAGAAGAAAGACAATGGACGATCGCGAAATGATTCCTTGGCTTCTCCTTGTCTTGGCCGTCAGGCGCCAGGCAGCCGATTTGCGGCGGGATAGGCAGTTTCATGCAGGACATGGTGCTTCGGGAGGATCACGCCCGGGACGCAACCCGAAAGCCCGATTACAAAACAGGATAAACCTATGACTTTAGACATGCTGATTGTGCTGGGCGTGATTGTTCTGGCGGTATTTCTATTTGCCTCGGAAAAACTCCCCGTCGATCTCACGGCGATTCTCATCATGGCCATTTTGCTTTTGGCCGGCATCGTGTCGCCCGCCGAAGGGATTTCCGGCTTCAGTAATACCGCAACCATTACCGTTGGCGCTATGTTTATTCTCAGCGCGGCATTGCAAAAAACGGGCGCCGTCAGTTTTCTGGGATCCGTTTCATCGAAAGTCTTTAAATTCAACTTCTGGTTGGGTCTCATTGGCACGATGATCCTCGTTGGGGTTGTTTCCGCTTTTGTCAACAACACGCCGGTGGTTGCCGTCTTTATTCCGATTATGCTGGGGTTGGCCGTCACGAATAAAATAAGCCCATCGCGGCTTTTGATGCCGATTTCCTTTGCCTCCATGTTCGGCGGCGTCTGTACACTGATCGGGTCGTCCACCAATATTTTAGTGAGTTCCATTGCCGTTCAGCACGGTCTGCCCGCCTTCGGCATGTTTGACTTCACCAAGATGGGGCTGGTCTTCTTCGGCGTGGGCATCCTTTACATGATCCTTTTCGGCGTGCGGTTGATTCCGCTTCGGGAGGCAGAGGAAAACCTGACGGAAAAATATCGGATGAACGATTACCTGACGGATATCGTGCTTGAGGGGGATGCCAAATCAATCGGCATGCGCGTGGCGGATTCCCCGCTGGTCAAAGAACTGGATATCGATGTGCTCGAAGTCATTCGTAACGGCCAGCGACTGCTGGTGCCGGTTTCGGATGTTGTGCTCAAGGAAAACGATCTTTTGCGCGTCCGTTGCGACATCAAACAGCTTCAGAAACTCAAGGAGCGCATGGGCATTCAGATGAAATCCGACTGCCAGCTGCAAGACGAAGATTTCCGCTGCGATGCGCTTACGCTGACGGAAGTGGTGGTGGCCCCGAACTCGCGGCTGATCGGCAAAACCATCAAATCCGCCTATTTCCGGAATGTCTTTCGCGCCACCGCGCTGGCCCTGCGCCATCGCGGCCAATTGTACAACACCGGGTTTTCCGATACGCCGCTGAAAGCCGGCGACGCCATTTTAGTCGAAACCCGGAAAGAAAATTACGGCGCGCTTAAAAGCAACAACAACTTTGTCATCGTTTCGGACATTGAAACACCGCAATACCGCAAAGACAAAATCATTCCCGCCATTGCCATCATAGTTGGTGTGATCGTGACGGCCGCCGCGGGTATTCTACCGATTATGGTCGGCGCAATTATCGGCGCGATCCTTCTGGTCGTGGTGGGTTGCATCACGCTGGAGGAAGCGTATGACGCCGTAGATTGGAAAGTCATTTTCCTTTTGGGGGGCATCATCTCGCTGGGTGTGGCGCTGGAAAAGACGGGGGCCGCCATGTATCTGTCCGGTAAAATGATCCAGTTTTTAGGCGGGATGGGGCCGGTGGCCATTGTGGCCGCCCTGTATCTGATGACCTCGCTTCTGACGGAGACGATGTCGAACAACGCCACGGCTGTATTGCTCGCGCCTATCGCTATTGCCGCGGCCTCCGCGATGGGCGTCAGCCCGACGCCTTTTTTGATGGCGATTGCCTTTGCTGCCTCGGCAAGTTTCATGACGCCCGTCGGTTATCAGACCAACACCATGATCTACGGTGTCGGCCGCTATAAGTTTGCAGACTTTCTCAGAGTGGGGACGCCGCTGAACCTGATCTTCTGGGTGCTGGCCACTTTCTTGATTCCTTACTTTTTCCCGTTTTAGGAGGATCTTATGGATAACATTACCGCCTGGCTGAAAAGTGTCGTAGACGCGCTCAGCATACCGCTCTTTAAAATGGGGGGGTCGGCCTTCACCCTGTGGATGATCATTTACCTGATTCTGGCCACCGTCATCCTGATGGTGGCCGCCTCCGGGATTAACAAGCTTCTGACGCACCGGCTTTTGGCAAAAAGCCGCATCGAACTGGGGGTGCGCATTGCCATTGGTTCCATCGTGAAATATCTGCTTCTTGTGGTCGGTTTTCTCATCATCCTGCAAACCGCAGGGATAAACTTAAGCAGCATCACCATTTTATTGGGTGCATTAGGCGTGGGTATCGGTTTCGGTTTGCAAAATGTGACAAACAATTTCGTCAGCGGCATCATCATTTTGTTTGAGAGGCCCATCAAAGTGGGCGACCGGATCGAGGTGGCGGGCGTCGCGGGCGACGTCGTCGATATATCCATGAGAGCCACCACCATTGTCACCAACGACAACATTTCCATTATCGTGCCGAACTCACAGTTTATCTCCGAGACGGTGATTAACTGGAGTCATACCGACCGCAACGTCCGTTTCAACTTTCCTGTCGGCGTGTCCTACCGGGAAGATCCTGAAACCGTCCGTCAGATTCTGGTGGGAATCGCGCTGGACAATCCCGGTGTGCTCAAAAGCCCCAATCCGGACGTTCTGTTTTCAGAATATGCGGACAGCGCCATGATGTTCAACCTGCGCGTCTGGACGCGCGAATACATCAACCGCCCCGGCGTGCTCAAAAGCCAGCTCTACTATGAAATCGCCCGCCGCTTCCGCGAGAAGGGCATCGAAATTCCCTTCCCGCAACGCGACGTGCACATCAAGCACATGCCGCAGGGGGAATCAGGGGAATAACGTATGTTGGAAAAAATCCTTCAGGCGCTCAAACTGGGCAAGGACATTGAAGATTATGACACTATCCATGCCACCATTGAAAGAGACCTTATCTTCAAAGGAACCAATCTGTGGATTCTGGCGTTTGCCATTGTCATCGCATCGATTGGCTTGAATATGAACTCGACAGCGGTCATCATCGGCGCGATGCTGATTTCACCGCTGATGGGACCGATCAACGGGATGGGGTACAGTATTGCTACCTATAACATGCCGCTTTTCCGCAAAGCTGCGAAGAATCTATCCTTCGCCGTGGCGGCAAGTCTCATTGCTTCAACCTTATATTTTGCCATCAGTCCCGTGTCCACGGCGCATTCGGAGCTTCTGGCCCGGACCAGTCCGACCATCTACGACGTGCTCATCGCGCTTTTCGGCGGTCTGGCAGGCATTGTGGCGATCAGCAGCAAGTCCAAAGGAAACGTGATTCCCGGCGTGGCCATTGCCACGGCTTTGATGCCGCCTTTATGCACCGCCGGATACGGTTTGGCCACGGGGCAATTAAACTTTTTTTTCGGCGCCTTTTATCTGTTCACAATCAATACCGTCTTTATCGCCATGGCCTCCGTGGCCGTGTCACAGTTTCTGCGTTTCCCCAACCGCACCCTCACAGACGATGCCATGAAAAAACGGATCAATAACATGATCACGGTCGTGATTCTGGTGACCATTGTTCCCAGTGTTTATTTCGGTTACGGACTGGTGCAGAAAGAAGCGTTCATGGAGAGGTCTTCCCGATTCACGAGAAACGTTGCGATTGTAGAAGGCACATATCTGCTCAAGGAAGAAATCAGCCCCGCCGATAAAACCATTACTCTGGTTTATGGCGGCAACACGCTCAACGAGCTTCAGAAAAAGGCGATTGAGGAAAAAGCAAAAGATTTTTATCTGGATGATGTCAAACTGGTTTTCAAACAGGGGTTTTCGATAGACGATTTAAAAGACCAGGAAAAGCAGCGGGAAGGCCAGTTGGATTCACTCAAAGGAGAGATTAACCGGCTGCAATTGATCCTGAAAGAGAAAGACAAGCAGGAAGAAGCCGGAAGAATCCGTGCCGCCCTGGGACGTCAACTCTTGTCGGAAATCAAGCCCCTGTATCCTCAGATTTTTGCCTGCACCTATGCCAAGGCCTCCGGTTTCACAAGCAAGGATAGCCAGGCCGACGAATCATACATTGTTGTTTTTTCCGTCAAACCGCGATCGTTGGGCGCGAAGGACCGCAGAAAAATCAGCCAGTGGGTGGAATCGAGACTTGAACAGAAGAATATTAAAGTATTCTACGAAAACTAAACCACAAAGGTGTAAGGAATGAGAACGGATAAGCTGGGCGTCAGGGGAAGCGCGCTTTTGATCGGCAACTCGGATGGTATAGGTCTGGCCGCGACCAGGCGGCTGCTCGCTGCCGGGTGGACGGTTGCGGGAATTTCCCGAAGTGTCTCGCCGGTTGCCGGGGCAAACTATCGCCACATCATTGCCGATGTATCCGGCCCCGGGTATCCGGCGCTTGTGGCGGATCTGGTGGAAAAGAACAATCCGGATCTTTGCGTTTACTTTGCCGGGATCGGCGAGTTTCTGAATTTAGCCGATATGGGCGATGAAGTTCGCGTCTTTGAGGTGAACCTCACCGGCATGATCAAAACCGCGGCGGCCGTAATTCCTCGCATGGTTCAGAGGGGCAGCGGCCACTTCATCGGGATTTCGAGTCTGGCCGACGAGCTGGCCCCGGCAGAAGCGCCTTCCTACAGCGCCTCGAAGGCCGGCTTTACCAGTTATCTGGCCGGTCTGGCCCAGGCGCTCAAACCCGAAGGCGTATCCGTCACGACAGTCCGGTTCGGATATGTGGATACCAAGATGGCCAAAGATGAAAAAAAACCATTCCTGATGAGTGTGGAAAAAGCGGTGGATCACCTCGAGATCTGCATCCGCAAAAAACCCGTTCGTTACACCGCACCGGCGCTGGCGATTCCCCTGGTCAAGATGATCAAGCTGATCATGCGCATTCAGGCGTGAAGCGGTCCTGTGCCATGTTTGACTTTTTCTTTGATGTTAAAGAAATGTCGTAAAATGTCGATCTATCATTCATAATACCGTCCGGGAGGTGTCAGCATGGCCGTGTTTCAATGGGATGATTCGTTGAGTGTCGGGATTGCGGAAATTGACAGGCAGCACAAACAGCTCGTTGAAATGATAGGCAAGCTCAACGACGAAATGCGCCAGGGCAAGGGCAAGGATGTTCTTGAAAAAATATTAATCGGCATGGTCAATTACGCTTTGATGCATTTCGAAACGGAAGAAAAATACTTTCTTAAATACGGTTACGCCGATGCGGAAAACCACAGCAAAGTTCATCAGGCTTTTGTGGCAAAGGTGGGGGAATTTAGAAAAGACTATGCCAGCGGCCGGAAAGGGTTAACCATTGAGGTTATGGATTTCCTGATGGACTGGCTGCAAAAGCACATCAAGGGGGAAGATAAAAAGTACGCCCCTTTTCTGATATCCAAGGGGCTTAGGTGAAGGTCAGACGAATAATTTAACCTGTATCATGTAAGCGTTTTCTTGCCGGAGGAATAACGCAAATCTTTATTTCCGGTAGCTGATCACATTAAGAACCGTGTGGCCGGATTTCCAGATCCGGTCGATAAAGCCGTCAAGATTTTCTCCGGCGATCCGGATGACGCAAAGTTTGCGATCCGGCTGGTCCACCGTCATCAGGCTGACCACACGAACACCCAGTTCAAGCGCAATCGGGGCGACCGTCTTGAAGATATCTTCCCCTTCGGCCACAGCAAACGTGATGCGTGCGCCCGCGCCCGTGGATTCGAGAATGCCGACAAACGCCCGGAAAATGTCCGACTCCGTAATCAACCCGACCAGTTTCGTTTTTTGCAGCACTAAAAGCGTGCTGATTTTTCCGTCGCGCAGGATGCGGGCGGCATCTTCGATCGGCGTTTCAGGCGCCACCGTGCGAAGCGCGCGGCTCATGATATCGTCTGCCGTCATGCGCATCTTCGGGCCGCCTGCGCTCATGGCGGCAAAGGGATTCACTTCCGGCGGATAGGCGTGCAGAATATCCGTGGCGGTTACAATGCCCACCGGGCAGGCATCGCCTTCGCGGTGTTCAACCACGGGCAGGCGCCGGATATGCCGCCGTGCCATAAGGGCTGCCGCGTCCACAAGCAGGGTGTGCGGTTCAATGGTCACCACATCGCGAATCATCCACATGCCGACAATCATCAGGCCGCCTCCTGACCGGTTTTGGATCGGGTGACCATCAGCAAGACGGCGCAAAGCGCGAAATAAGCG
>JAWOJC010000214.1:0-12020 GCA_046484315.1 Smithellaceae bacterium
GAGATCACAGGCATGGCAGACGGCATGCTGAAAGTGAAGGTCACCGCGCCGCCGGTGGAAGGCGCGGCCAACGAAGCCTGCATCGGACTGCTCGCCAAAAAGCTGGGGTTGCGAAAAAGCCAGGTCACCATCGCCGCGGGCGCAAGGGGCCGCAAAAAGACGATTCTGGTCGGTCAGATCAGTAAAACCGATCTGGAAGAAAAAATCCGCCAACTGGCGGCGGATCACGCCTGACGATTCCCCCTTACCGGTAAACAGTCCGCAGCAACGGACGGAAATTGATTAAAAACATGGGCAGCCCCAATTCGAAATCGGAAAACGCCAGTGTGGCCAAAGCGGCAGGCATTGTCAGCTTTGCCACGATGATCAGCCGCGTATTCGGCCTGGCACGTGATACGGTCATTGCCGCTTTTTTCGGCGCGGGCTGGATGACCGATGCATTTTGGGTCGCCTACCGCATTCCCAATCTGCTGAGGCGCTTTCTGGCGGAAGGCGCGCTGACCGTGTCTTTCGTCCCCGTATTCACCGAATACCTGGAAAAAAAGGGTAAAGTCGAGGCGCTTGATCTCGCCTACAATGTCTTTACGCTTTTATCCATTGTGTCAGTTGTCATATGCATGCTGGGCATCCTTCTGTCTCCTCTGGTCATTACCCTCATCGCGCCGGGTTTTCTCGGGCAACCTGAACACTTCACCTTAGCCGTCTTTTTAAACCGGCTGATGTTCCCCTATCTTTTTTTCATTTCGCTTGCCGCACTCAGCATGGGCATTTTGAACGCCTTCCGGCATTTCACAACGCCGGCGCTGTCGCCGGTGATGCTCAACACCGCCATGATCCTTTGCGCCTTTATCCTGAAGGATTATTTTGCGCAGCCGATCACGGCGCTCGCCATCGGGGTTCTTATCGGCGGGTTTCTGCAGTTGGCTCTGCAATGGCCGTTTTTGCTGAAATTCGGATTCCGGTTTAAATTCAGATTTAACTGGACCCATCCGGGCCTGCAACAGATAGGGCTGTTGTTCATCCCGGCTGTTTTCAGCGGCGCGATCAACACGATCAACGTTTTTGTGGGGACGATTCTGGCTACTTTACAGCCGGCCGGCTCCGTGACCTATCTTTTTTACGCCGACCGCATCATGGAACTGCCCCTGGGCGTTTTCGCCATCGCGGTCGGTACGGCAACGCTGCCGAGCTTTTCAAAGCACGTAGCGCTGGGCCACTTAGGAGAGCTGAAATCCAGTATCGCTTTCTCACTAAGGATCACCCTGTTTTTAATAATTCCGGCCATGGTGGCGCTTCTGGCGCTGAGCATGCCTGTTATTTCCGTTTTATTTCAGCGCGGCGCTTTTGACGCCCGGGCGGCCTTATTAACCGGTCAGGCCCTGTTTTGCTACTCGCTTGGCCTGTGGGCTTTTGCCATCACCCGGATATTCATATCCTCCTTTTATTCGCTTCAGGATTCCAAATGGCCGATGCGGGCGGCCATCATCACGTTTGCCGTAAATCTGGCGGCCAGCCTGATGCTCATGGGACCGCTGAAACATAACGGTCTTGCGCTGGCCAACTCGCTGGCCGCAATGGTTAATGTGGCGGTTCTCGCCTTTATCCTGAGAAGAAAGATCGGCAGATTTCTGGATAGGGCCTTTTTTCGCGCCATCCTCAAAATGACCGCCGCCGCCCTGGCCATGCTGGCCGTGATCGGTGCGGTGCAGTGGGTTTTTCCCTGGGACATCAACGCCGATTTCCCGACACGCCTGACATTTTTGGCCATAACCATCATTCTGGGCGCATCTGCCTACTTCGCCTGCGCGTATATATTGAGAAGTTCGGAGATTCATGCGGTCGTCGGTTTAATCAAAAAAAGGCTGACACGACCCCAGAGCCCGAAAACCGGATAAAATCTTGACTTCACCGCCCCAACATGCTAGGGGACTTCGTCTTTGTAAGTACTTATAAAGAGACTTTAAATTATGCTGGACATTAAATATTTAAGACAGAACATAGATGCAGTCCGCGCGAAAATGGCGGACAGAGCCCAATCGATCGATTTTGATCCGTTTTTGGATCTGGAATCGAAAAGACGTGACATCTTGACGGCGGTCGAGGCACTGCGCAGTGAGCGCAACGAGGCCTCCAAAGCCATCGGCGAGTTGAAAAAAAAGAAACAGGATGCCTCGCTGCTCATTGAAAAGATGAGCGACGTATCCGCGAAAATCAAGGCATACGACGACAACCTGCGGACCGTTGAAGAAGAGCTTCAGTCTTTCGTTATGACCGTCCCCAACCTGCAGCATGATTCGGTTGCCGTAGGCGCAGGCTCCGCAGACAACCCGGTTGTGCGCACCTGGGGAGAAAAACCGGTTTTCAGTTTTGAGCCGAAGCAGCATTTTGAGCTGGGCGAAAGTTTAAACATCCTCGATTTCGCCCGAGGCGCGAAAATCACCGGCGCTCGCTTTACTTTGTCCCGCGGCGCGGGAGCGCAACTGGAACGGGCGCTCATCAGCTTCATGCTGGATCTGCACACGGAGGTACATGGTTACACGGAAGTCCTGACCCCGTTTATGGTGAACCGTGAAAGCATGACGGGAACCGGCCAATTGCCGAAGTTCGCCGAAGATCTTTTCAAAATTGAGGGAATGGAATATTACATGATCCCGACGGCCGAAGTGCCGGTCACCAATATTTACCGGGATGAAATTCTGGAAGAGGCCCTGTTGCCGATCTATTACGTGGCCTATTCTCCCTGTTTCCGCTCAGAGGCAGGCTCCTACGGCAAAGACACGCGGGGCCTGATTCGCCAGCATCAGTTCAACAAGGTGGAAATGGTCAAATTTACGCAGCCGGAAACCTCCTATGATGAGCTCGAAAAGCTAACCGCCAATGCGGAAGAAGTGCTCAGAAGGCTGGGCATCGCGTATCGGGTCGTTTCTCTTTGCACGGCGGATCTCGGTTTTTCCTCGGCTAAAACCTATGATGTGGAAGCCTGGCTGCCCGGACAAAACACCTACCGTGAAATTTCTTCCTGCAGCAATTTTGAAGATTTTCAGGCCAGGCGGGCGGCGATCCGGTTCCGCAGAAAAGAGTCCGGCAAGGTCGAGTTTGTGCATACATTGAATGGTTCGGGTCTGGCCATCGGCAGGACCTTGGTGGCCATACTGGAAAATTATCAGCAGGCAGACGGCAGCGTTGTGATCCCGGAGGCGTTGCGGCCTTACATGAGGGGACTTGAAAAAATAACTGTTTGAAAAGCAGTTGAAATAATCTGGAGGGATGGCCGAGTGGTCGATGGCGGCGGTCTTGAAAACCGTTGGGCGAAAGTCTCGCGGGTTCGAATCCTGCTCCCTCCGCCAGCTAAAGCAACATGCGTCTTGCAGAACCGGACGTTTTGTTTTAAAGATACAGGCCCAAAATAAACAGCGGAGAGATGGCTGAGTGGCCGAAAGCGATCGCCTGCTAAGCGATTGTACGCCCGTAAAAGGTGTACCGCGGGTTCGAATCCCGCTCTCTCCGCCATTTTGGTATTCCCCGTTCCCGCCACCCGAAGTACAGAGCGCGCATGATCAATCACCGAAAAAATTTCGTCCTGCTTGAGACCCTGCGCAAGGATAAGGACAACTCACAGAATCTCTTATTTACCGATCCGCTGGACATCATCGTCTGCACCTCGCCCGATGATATACAGGCGTGTTTTCGCAAGATGGAGCGCTACCGGCAAAAGGGTTGTTTCCTGGCCGGATTCTTCTCCTACGAGCTTGGCTATTTTCTGGAAGACACGTTAACGCCTTTTTGCCCCCGATACAATTATCCTCTGTTTTGGTTCGGCGTATACAAACAGCCTGTCCAACCGGCACATCCCGAATCCAAAAGCTCAGACATGCGTTTCTATTTGTCTGAACCGATACTGGACATCCGCTATCCATCCTACGAAAGAGCGATCCACAAAATTAAAAAGCGCATCGCCTGCGGAGAAACGTATCAGATCAATTATACGTCCCGGTACCATTTTAACGTCATCGGCAATGTGTCTGATTTTTACAATCAACTCAAGACCGCGCAGCAGGTCTCTTATTCCGCCCTGATCAATCACGACGGACATGTCATCGTGTCGCTTTCACCGGAGCTGTTCTTCCGCATTGACGCAAAGCAAAACATCACGGTCAAGCCGATGAAAGGCACGGCGCCGCTGGACACCCCCGCATCCTGGTTGCAAAACGATGCAAAAAACCTGAGCGAAAATGTCATGATTGTTGATTTGCTCAGAAACGATCTGGGACGCATCTGCCTGTCTGGCTCGGTGAAGGTTAAAAAGCTTTTCGACGTGGAAAAATATGAAACGCTCCAGCAGATGACCTCTACTGTTACCGGAAAGCTGAAGACGGAAACAAGTATCGGGGATCTCATCAGCAGTCTTTTCCCCTGCGGCTCGGTCACGGGAGCGCCGAAAATCCAGAGCATGAAAATCATCGCTGGAATCGAAAAATCGCCCCGGAATGTTTACACAGGCGCGATCGGTTACTTTGCACCGGATGGACAGGCGGTGTTCAACGTGGCTATACGCACCATCGACATGCAGCGTCAACATGAAGGCATCTACCGAGCGCAAATGGGCGTTGGCGGAGGCATTGTCTATGATTCGCGGCCGGAAGAAGAGTTCGCGGAATGCCGTCTCAAAGCGGATTTTCTGCAAAACTCAAAGGCCGATTTTGCGCTCATCGAAACCATGCCCGCACTAAACGGAAAAATCCCGAATCTTGGCCCGCATCTGCGGCGACTTAAGGCTTCGGCGGATTATTTCTCCGTCCCCTGCCCGACGGGAAAAATCAAAGAAAGACTCAAGACCTGTGCGGAAAAATGGCCCGCCGGCGTCCGCCTGCGCCTGCTCGTTCAATCAAACGGCGAGATCCTTCTGGAAAACGCCCCGCTTCCCGCACCCGCACAAGGGGAACCGGTCATTGCCATATCCCCGGTCCGGACGCAGTCGCCGGATCCATTTCTTCGTCATAAAACGACCCGCAGAAAACAATACGATGACGGCTATCGGCAATACGCCGCGCGGGGCTTTTTCGATGTGATTTTTCTCAATGAGAAGGAACAGGTCACCGAAGGGGCGATTTCCAATATTTTTATTCAAGTCCGGGGTCGCTGGTACACGCCGCCCGTTTCCTGCGGCCTATTGAACGGGATTCAAAGGCAAATCCTGATTAAAAAATGGAAGGCCACAGAGAAAATCCTGTCCCTGCAAGATCTGAAAAAAGCTGACCAAATCGTCCTGACCAACGCCGTCCGCGGCATCACCTCTGTAAGGCTTTATCCGTAATCTTTTTATTTTGCATCACGCCGATAATATGTTATAGGGCTGCCTCATCAGGTGAAACGCTATGCGCCCATGGCTCAGCTGGATAGAGCGCCAGACTACGAATCTGGATGTCGCAAGTTCGAATCTTGCTGGGCGCACCAAATTAAAAAAAAGAGTCGGCCACACACGGCCGGCTCTTTTTTTTTCCTTTGAATCTGATTTCCGCAAAAATTGGCTTGAATTGATCTCATAATGGCGTAATATACGGCAGCGTTGGGAAACGCTCCGGACCTTCGCAGCCGCGCTTCTGCAAATTTGAGGACAAACAGGCGAAAACCATGAGTCGAACCAGTCTGCAAAAAAACATCCCCACGGATTACGAAAGAATCTTTCACCCCGAACGCATCGCCATTGTCGGCGTATCCGCCGATGACGTCGGCGTGGGTTTCGGCATCGGCATGTTCCGGGCGATCACGGCCATGGGTTTTGAAGGAAAGATCTTTCCCGTCAACCCCAGAGGAGGCAATCTCAACGGGCAGGACATATTCAAACGGATTGAGGACATTCCCGGCCGTCTGGACTTCGCCGTAATCACCGTGGCGGCCCGGCTGGTGCCGGAGGCGCTGGAAGCCTGCCTGAAAAAAGGCGCGGCCGGTGCGGAAATCCTTTCTTCCGGTTTCAACGAACTTCACACACAGGAAGGAAGAGAACTGGAGCAGCGCATCCGGGAAATCGCCGCAAAAGGGCTTCGCGTCGTCGGCCCGAACTGCTTCGGCATTTACTGCCCGAAAAGCGGGCTGACGCTGCTTCCGGGGCCGGACCTGTCGCGTGAGAGCGGACCTGTTGCGTTTCTGTCGCAAAGCGGCGGCATGGCTATTGACTTCGCCCACGCGGGAAAATGGATGGGCATCCGGTTTTCCAAAGTTGTCAGTTTCGGAAACGGCGCGGACTTGCGGGAAACGGACCTGCTGCGCTACTTGAAAGAGGACCCGGAAACAAACGTTATCGCCATGTACATTGAAGGCATCGAAAACGGTGAGGCCTTTTTCACGGCATTAAAAGCGGCGTCTGCAAAAAAACCGGTGATCGTTTACAAAAGCGGCCTTTCCGCGGCGGGACAAAGAACCGTCGCCAGCCATACCGCGTCGATGGGGGGTAGCCGCGCAATCTGGCAGTCTGTCTTAAAACAGGCGGGGGCCATCCAGGTTTTCGACGCGGAAGAACTGGCGCAGGCCAGCCTGGCCTTCGCACTGCTGCCGCAAAAGACATTTCAAGGCATCTCCGTGATCGGCGGTGGCGGCGCGATCGGCGTCACCGCCTGCGACACGGCGGAAACATACGGCATCGATATTCCGCCTCTGCCGGCTGATTTACAGGAACGCATCGGCGCATTTCTACCCAAACCGGGATCGAGCGCCGTCAATCCGATTGACGTGGCCAATCCGTTTGTCGCACCCGAGATCCTCAAGGAAGTTTTGCTGCGAACGGCCGAAGATGACCGTGTGGAGCTGCAGATTCTTGTCTCGCTGCTTTTTCACTATAAAACCATCGCCCGGATGTTCAACAAACCGCTTGTGGACGTCGCGCCCTACCTTGAGCTGGCTCAAGCCGCAGGCGAGGTGGCCTTGCAAACCGGCAAGCCGCTGATCGCCGTTTTACCCAACGCCAAAAGAGACCTGGACAATATGGACGTAACGGAGCTCATCGCGCTCACCCGTAAGGCATATCTGGACCGGGGCATTCCCGTTTTTGACGAGTTGCATGACGCCATCCGCGCCGTCGGGCATCTCAACACCTACTACACCAGGAGGAGAAAACATCGTGAAAAAAGATAAAGCAGTACGGATCATCGACAGGGCCAAACGCCAGGGCCGGCAGTCCCTTTCGGAATATGAGGCCAAGCAGGTTCTGACGGCCTACGGGATTCCCGTCACCCGGGAAGTCCTGCTCAAAGACAAAACCAGACTCGACGACGCGATCGAAAAAATCGGATTTCCTCTGGTCATGAAAGGCTGTTCGGCGGAGATCGCCCACAAGACGGAAAAAGGCCTGATCCATGTGGATATCCGCAACGCGCGCGAGGCCAAAAAGGCTTTTGGCGACATTATGAACGGCATGAAGGGTTATGACGGGGGCGTTCTGGTTCAGGAAATGATCAAAGGGCGGCGCGAGCTGGTCATGGGACTCACCCGCGATCCGCAGTTCGGACCTTGTGTGATGTTCGGTCTGGGCGGTATCTTCACGGAGATCCTTCGCGACGTGGTCTTCCGCCGTGCACCTCTGGAAACTTTCGACGCCCTCGATATGATGCAGGAAATCAAAGGGCATAAAATTCTGGACGCCGTCCGCGGCATGGAGGCGGCAGACAAGGATCTGCTCACCCGAATGCTCATCAATCTGGGTCAAATCGGCCAGGACTTTGAAGATGTGATGGAAATCGATCTTAACCCGGTGATTCTCGCAGGCGCCAAACCGGTGGTGGTGGATGCACTGGTGGTCCTGCAAGCACAAGAGTGAAGGACACAGCCGGTGGAATGCAAAAAAGAAAGCAATCTGAAGATTTGCAATTGCTCTTATGATCCGTGCAGCCGCAAAGGGACCTGCTGCGATTGCCTCGCCTATCATGTGAAAAAAAGGCAATTGCCGGGATGCTGCTTTCCCGAAGACGCGGAAAAAACCTATAACCGCTCATTTGAACACTTTGCGGAACTGGTCGCCAAACGACGGATATGACGCAATAAAAAAATCTACCGGCTGCCGCATCCCGAAAAGAGAAAAAATGTTGACATCGGAAATCAATCGCATTATATAGAGCGCGCTTTTGGACAGACTGTCGCGACAACAAAGCCAAGACAGTCCGGCCTTTTTCAGGCAATCCCATACTGGGGAATCGTTCAATGGTAGGACAACGGACTCTGACTCCGTGAATTAAGGTTCGAATCCTTATTCCCCAGCCAATTTTTTCTTACTTACCCGACGTCATTTTGTTCCAGGAATCCCGAAGCGGCACGATCCGGTTAAAGACGGGACGACCGGCTTTTGTATCCGGGTCGGCGCAAAAGTATCCCAGCCTTTCAAACTGATACCGGCTGCCCGGCACGGGATCTTTCAGGTTCGACTCGACATAACAACCTGTCAGAATTTGCAGGGAATCCGGATTGAGGTGACTGACAAAGTCTTCCTCGCTCCCCGGGTCTTCAATACTAAACAGCCGGTCATAGAGGCGCACTTCGGCCGCTACGCCATGGCCCGCGGAAACCCAGTGGATCACGCCCTGAACTTTGCGGCCGTCGGCAGGGGGACCGTTTAGGGTTGCCGGGTCATAGGTGCAGTGCAGCGAGACGATCTCGCCGGTGCGCTCGTCTTTCACCATGCTTTCAAATTTAATGACATACGCGTTGCGCAGACGGACTTCCCGCCCCGGCGCAAGGCGGTTGTATTTTTTGGGCGGGTCTTCCTGAAAATCGTCCCGTTCGATATACAGCACTCGGGAAAAGGGAACTTTACGGGTCTGCATCTCGGGACGCTGCGGATGGTTTGCGCAATCGAAATCCTCTGTCCGGTCTTCAGGATAATTGTCGATGATCACCTTCAGGGGCCTCAAAACGCACATGGCCCTCGGCGCTTTTTCATTGAGGTCTTCGCGGACGCAATGTTCCAGAAGCGAAACGTCGATGAGGTTGTCGTTTTTGGCCACACCGATTTGCGCACAAAAATTTCGGATGGCTTCCGGCGAATAGCCCCGACGCCGCATCCCGGTTACGGTGGGCATGCGCGGATCATCCCAGCCCTGTACATAATTTTTCCTGACCAGTTCAATGAGCCTGCGCTTGCTCAAAACCGTGTAACTCAGGTTAAGACGGGCAAATTCGATTTGCTTGGGTCGGTTTTCGGGAATCAGCTTTTCCACAATCCAGTCATACAGGGGACGATTGTTTTCAAACTCGAGCGTGCAGATCGAGTGGGTGATGCCTTCCAGCGCGTCCGACAGGCAATGGGCAAAGTCGTACATGGGATAAATCACCCATTTGGCTTCCGTCCGGTAGTGCGGCTCACGCTTGATGCGGTATATAACAGGATCCCGCATGACAATGTTGGGCGCGGCCATATCGATTTTAGCGCGCAGGACGTGGGCGCCATCGGCAAATTCACCGGCCCGCATGCGGGCAAACAGATCCAGGTTCTCTTCAACGGAACGGTTGCGGTAGGGACTTTCCTGCCCCGGTTCGGTGAATGTCCCGCGGCGTTCGCGCACCTCGTCGGCGCTCAGGCTGCAAACATAGGCATTGCCGGTCTTGATGAGCGCCACTGCAAAGTCATACAGCCTGTCAAAATAATCGGAGGCGTAAAAAAGACGATCTCCCCAGTCAAAACCCAGCCAGTGAACATCACGAATGATGGATTCAACATATTCCATGGACTCGCCTAACGGATCCGTATCGTCCAGCCGGAGATTGCAGGTGCCCGAATACTGGCGGGCCAAGCCGAAATTGAGGCACACGGACTTGGCGTGCCCGATATGGATATAGCCGTTGGGCTCCGGTGGAAAACGCGTGGCGACACGTCCGGCGTGTTTGCCTGCGCTTAGGTCTTCATCAATAATATCGCGGATAAAATCAGTCGGGGCGGGGGTCGTCGGTTGTTCCATGGTTGAAATACTCCTTATCGTCATTGCTCAGGAGTCATGACTATAAGGAAATTCCGGATATTGTCAATAGAATGATGATGAAAATTAATTCCCGACGGATACAGCCAGCCCCGCTCGCTCGATGATGCGCTTTAATTTGCCGATGTGTTTTTCGCCCGGGGCTTTCCCTTCAGGATAGGCATAAACCTTCCCCATTTGCCGGCTTTTTGTTTTGCCGCCTTCGTGATACGGAAGGAGGGAAATTTTTTGCGCCCCCACATCGGCGCCTAAAAAAGCAATTTTTTTGATGTGGCTTTCGGAATCGTTAAAACCGGATATCAGGGGAACGCGAAGCCACAACACGCTTTGCGCTGCGGATTGCCTTAAATTCTCCAGAATTCGAAAATTATGGACACCTGTCATTTTCTCGTGCTGATTTGAATCCAGATGCTTAATGTCAAACAGCAGCAAATCAACAAAACGAAGCACGCGTTCCATATCGCTCCAAGGCGCGGCGCCTGAGGTTTCCAGCGCCGTATGCAATCCTTCTTTTTTACACGCCTCCAGAAGCGTTTCGGTGAAAGCCATTTGCGACAAAGGCTCCCCGCCGGACAAGGTGACTCCGCCGCCGGAATTTTCATAAAAAAGCCGATCCTGCATAACCTCAGCGACTGTTTCCTGCACGGTCATGCAGGTTCCGCAGGCCCTTAAAGCATCATACAGACAGCTTTGCACACAGAGCAGGCACTGATCGCATTTTTGTCTGTCGATGATGCGCCCGTGTTTCCCGGTTATACGGATCGCCCCTCGCGGACAGGCGGCAACGCAGGCGCCACAGCGTGTGCAGTTCATGTCCCTGACCAGCAGTTCGGGAAAGAAATTCTGCGACTCGGGATTCGAACACCAGGCGCACTTTAACGGACAACCTTTGAGAAACACAGTCGTCCGGATGCCGGGCCCGTCATGAACACTGAATTTCTGAATGTTAAAAATCAGTCCTTTTTGATCATCCGTCACGTCAGACGCTGCTCCGTTCTGGCGATGATGTGATCCTGAAGCCCCGCGGACAGATCGACAAAGTAGGCGCTGAATCCGGCCACGCGCACAATCAGATCACTGTATTTTTCCGGGCGGGCCTTCGCTGCAAGCAGCGTCTCGCGATCCACCACATTAAACTGGATATGCGGGATATTCAACGCCTTCCATGTTTTCAGATAACCCATAAACGCCGGCTTGAGGTCCTCTTCGAAAAACTTGGGCAGAAACTTCTGGTTGAGCAAATGATTAAACGTATCAACGGTGCTGATCTTGGAAACGGATTTCAAAACGGCGGTGGGGCCTTTCTTGTCTCTACCAGGCGCGGGCGCCAATGTGGAGTCGGAAAACGGTTCGCCATCGAGCCTGCCGTCCGGCGTGGCCGGTGTATCCATTGCCAGACCGTAAGTCGCGGACACGGCGCTGCCGTCGCCCCGGTGCGGATGGCCAAAGCGGTCTGTCACGGATTCCATGGCCGCCTCTCCTCTGGCCTGCACGTCACGGGCCATCAAATCCGCATAGTCGTCGTCATTGCCGAACTTCGGTGCGTTGAGGCAGGCCTGACGGATATCTTCGCGGCCTTTCCAATTCTGATCCATGATTTTGATCAACGCCGGCAGTGTGACTTTTTTATCTTCAAAAACAACTTTCCTGATAGCGGTAATGGCGTCGGCCACATTGGTTCCGCCGATCACCTGGGAGAAATGATGAATCATGGAGTTATAGACCCACTTACGGCAGTCTTTGCCCTGTTCAATGCACCCGTCCAGGATGGCTGAATAAAACGGGCGGGGACAGTATTCGGCTAAAAGTTCGTTGTTGATTCTTTCGAGCGCCTCAATCTTGCCGGTAAAAAATTTGACTTGCAAGGCATAGGCGTCGAGCACATCTTCCCAGCTTTTAAACGTCGCGGGATCAGGCGTTCTCGCCCCGTGCTGTTCGCCGGTTTTCGGATTCACCCCCTGATGCAGCGCCCACCAGAGGATGTTAAATCTTTCACTTATAATCAGAGGATTCCCCAATTTCAAAGTTTTTTGAAAATCCTCGAGGCATAACTGTGAGGTA
>JAWOJC010000193.1:0-3763 GCA_046484315.1 Smithellaceae bacterium
GATCAAGTAATTCCTGATTATACCCTGTTGGTGTAACTTGTTACTTTTTTGCTCCTTGTCGCTGTTCTCAATTTTGTTCTGTACAAACCCGTTCTCTCCATTATCGATCGGCGCAAAAAGCAGCTCGAAGAGCTCGAAAATGAAGTGATTCTCTTCCGGTCGTCGGTTGATAAAAAAGCCGCTGAATATGAAGAAAAGCTCAAGCAGGCTAAAACCAGCGCGGCTGAACTCAAAAATGAAATTATCAATGAAGGCGCCGAGCAGGCCAAGCAAATCGTCGATGCCGTTCGCAACGATATTCCCGTCATGACCCAGGAATTTCAGCAGAAAATGGAAAAAGAACTTGTTGCCGCCCGGCAGGTTTTACAGAGCCAATCGAGCAACCTGTCGCTTGAAATCGCTACGAAAGTTCTGGGAAGGAGCGTTCAATGAAGTCCTTTTTTCGATTCCCGCATTATTCAGTGCTTCTTTCCTTTGCATTTGTATTGCTGACCGCCTGTATTGCCTGGGCTGCCGGGGAAGGAGGCGGGCATACCGCTAGCGATTGGAAGCAACTGGCAATGAAAGCCGTTAACTTCGGTGTGTTGATGGGTGCGTTGATATGGTTGCTGGCTCCGAAAGTGAAAAGTTTTTTTGTTGACCGACGATCCGACATTAAAGAGTCCCTGGAAAGTGCGACAAATCAAAAAAACGAGGCCGAAAAGCAGTATCGCGAGTATTCGGAAAAGATCGATAAAGCGTCTGCGGAAATCGACGGTATTTTTGAAATGATCAAGGCCCAGGGCGTTTCTGAAAAGCAGAAAATCGTCGACGATGCTAAAAAAGTTGCAGCAAAGATGAAAGATGATGCCCAGGCCCGCATTGAACAGGAACTCAAAAAGGCTTCCGTTCAGTTGCGCCAGGAGGCTGTCCATCTGTCTGTGCAGATGGCTGAGGAAATATTAAAAAGAAATATTACCGTTCAGGATCATGATCTCATGGTCAAGGAATACATGGACAAGGTGGTGAACAAAAATTGATCAGCAATATTTCCAAGCGTTACGCCCGCGCGTTTTTTGAAATTGCCGAAGAAGAAAAAAAGCTGGAGCAGTATTATGCCGAGCTCAGGCAATTTTCATCGATGGTTGATCAGAATGAAACACTACGAGAATTTTTGGCCAATCCGATTTTCGAGCAGGACAACAAGAAAAAGGTGCTCGAACAGCTTATCGCCAAAATGCAGCTTTCCGCTATGACGGTCAATTTTTTAAAGCTGCTCGTGGATAAAAAAAGAATTGATGTCCTGTCAGATATTGAAGCTTGTTACCGGCAGTTGATGGATGAGTCGCTTCGTAAGATTCGTGTGAATCTGAAAACGGCTTTTCCACTCTCCCAGGAAACGCAGGACTATATAAATGCCAGCCTGGAGAAGGTCACCGGCAGAACCATTGAGATGACGGTGGAAAAAGACGACAGCCTTTTGGGAGGTATTGTAATCGGCGTCGGCGATACCCTTTATGATGGCAGCATTAGGAATCAACTGAATAATATGAGGAATCTCTTAGGGGAGGCAAGATAAGGCATGGAAACGATCAAAGCGGAAGAAATCAGTCAAATTATTTCTGACCAGATTAAAAGCTATGAAAAAAAGCTGGATATAAGTGAGACGGGAACTGTTTTATCCGTCGGCGACGGTATTGCTCGCGTATACGGTGTCCAGAACGCGATGGCCATGGAGCTTCTGGAATTTCCCGGCGGCATTCTGGGCATGGTGCTCAACCTCGAGGCCGATAACGTTGGTGTGGCCATTCTGGGAGAAGTGACGCATATTAAAGAAGGCGACATTGTTAAGAGAACCGGCAAGATTGCCCAGGTTCCCGTCGGTGAAGCCCTCTTGGGACGCATCATTGACGCGACCGGAACGCCTCTGGACGGCAAGGGGCCGATTGAAACAGATGAATTCCGACGAATTGAAATGGTGGCCCCCGGCGTGATTCAGCGCCAGCCGGTTAATGAGCCGATGTATACAGGTCTGAAAGCGATTGATGCGATGACCCCGATTGGACGCGGTCAACGAGAACTCGTCATCGGCGACCGTCAGATCGGAAAGACCGCCATTTGCGTGGATTCCATTATTCGGCAGAAGGATACCGGCGTCAAATGCATCTATGTTGCCATTGGTCAAAAAAAATCAACGGTGGCTCAGGTTGTGGAAAAACTCAAACAGCACGACGCCATGTCCTACACCTGCGTTGTGGCCGGTTGCGCCTCCGATCCTGCAACTCTTCAGTATATTGCGGCTTATGCGGGATGCAGTATCGGTGAATATTTCCGTGATCGCGGTCAGGATGCCCTGATTATTTACGACGACTTGTCCAAGCAGGCTGTTGCTTATCGACAGATTTCGCTTCTCTTGCGCCGTCCCCCCGGGCGCGAAGCTTTCCCCGGCGACATTTTCTACAACCATTCCCGTTTGCTGGAGCGCGCGGCGCGCGTCAGTGAAGATCTCGGCAGCGGTTCCCTAACGGCGCTTCCGGTAATCGAGACACAGGCCGGTGACGTGTCCGCCTATATTCCCACCAACGTTATTTCGATTACGGACGGTCAGGTGTATCTGGAACCCAGCTTGTTCTTTTCCGGCGTCCGTCCGGCGATTAACGTCGGTCTTTCGGTTTCCCGTGTCGGTGGCGCGGCCCAGGTGAAGGCTATGAAGCAGGTTGCCGGGACGCTCAAGCTTGATCTGGCTCAGTACCGTGAACTGGCTGCCTTTGCGCAGTTCGGTTCTGATTTGGATAAATCGACGCAAGCCCAGCTTGATCGTGGTGTCCGTTTGGTGGAATTGCTCAAGCAGCCGCAGTTCCAGCCCATGTCGCTCGGGCAGGAAATTGTGGTTTTGTTTGCCGGCACCCGCGGCTTTATTGATAAGTATCCTGTAGAAAAAGTTCTCGTGTATGAAAAGCAGTTACTGAGTTTTGTGGAAAGCAAGCACCCGGATATCTTGAAGGAAATTGAAGATAAGAAAGTCATTTCTCCTGAATTGGAAAAGAAGATGAAGGATGTGATGACGGATTTTGATTCTGTTTTTGTGGTTGGGTAGACCGGGTAGGTTAACGTTCCGCTTTCGGATGACTGAATTATCAACGGAAGCGATGGCATAAAGTCATCAACAAATAAGGTTGAGGGGAGTTTTAAGTGGCCTCGCTTAAAGATATTAAAAGACAAGTAGGCGCCGTTCAAAAAACGAAGCAGATTACTCGCGCGATGAACATGGTTGCCGCATCGAAATTCAAATCATCGCAATTAAAGATGGAGAATTTCCGTCCCTATGCGGGTAAGTTTATGGACGTTCTCAATTCGGTCGCGCAGCGCGCGGAAAGCGCCACGCATCCGCTTCTGGCGGTTCGCGAACCGAAGAGAATTCGCGTCATTTGCATGACATCCGATCGAGGACTTTGCGGCGGTTTTAATACAAACCTGATCAAAGCCACAGAGCGGTTTCTGCGTGAAAAAGCCCAGGACAATAAAGAGGTTGGTCTCATTAATGTCGGCAGGAAGGGTCGGGACTATTTTCGAAAAAAGGCAAATGTTCTTGCTCAGAAAGTGGATGTGCTCAACAAATTCGATATGACTCTGGCTGCTGATATAGCCGATGAGGTCATCGTGCCCTTCATCAAGGAAGAGTACGACGAATTGTATCTGATTTATAATCAGTTTATGAATGTTTCCATTCAGCGACCTACGGTCGTCAGACTGTTTCCCCTTCCTTCCATCGGACAGGAAGCAG
>JAWOJC010000196.1:0-4288 GCA_046484315.1 Smithellaceae bacterium
TCCTTTCTTCCTGCACGAACTTCGGTTGAAAAATCTTTTACGTTACAATCGTCTTTACCGCGTCAACAACCGGATTGGTGAACAGCGCCATCAGCAGGGTGTAGAGCGCGAAAGCGCCGACCACTTCGGCCGTATACATCTTGTCATATTTTCTCTTCAGGCTCATCATGATCAACCCGCCGACAATCAGGCAGCCAAGCTGGAAGTACGGGAAGTTTGCCGCACCCGCCGCTGCGTATTCCGCGAATCCGAAGGTTGCCGTCAAGAGAACCACTGCCGCTGCCGCTACCATTGTGCCTAATGTCTTTTTCATGATCTGTTACCTCCTTAGGGTAAGTGGTTTGTTCATTTGCCTTTATACTAATGAAATTATCGTGCCAAACCGCCAGGATTATCGACAGTAATTTACAAGTAATTAAAAATACTAAAATAACTGTGGTGGATAGGTTTTGCCTTAGGGCTGAATATCCAGCAAATACAGCCTTTTTTATATAATCCGTTAAAACCGGTTGAACGAAACATGAAGAAAGCGGGAACTTTTACGACGGCGGTTGTGTCTAACCTCCAAAATGAAACAAAAGGAGGTTCCAAAATGAAAAAAGCTAAGCAATGGTGGTTGATGGGTTCTGTGCTTTTATCTGTTTTTTTATGGTGTGCAGGGGCGGCCGTGGCGCAGGAGGAAGATAACCACACGTTATCCCCATATTTTTTTGTTCTCAGCGAAGATGCGGCAGCCGACCGGATGCCGCTTAAAAAGACGTCGGCATCCGTTCATATTGCGGGTGTGATCGCGGATGTGACTGTGACCCAGGTCTATAAAAATGAAGGACGTCGTCCGCTGGAAGCCGTCTATGTTTTCCCCGCGTCCATCAGAGCCGCAGTTTACGGCATGAAGATGACCATTGGAAAGCGGGTGATCGAGGCGGAAATATCACGGCGCGATGCGGCGCGAAAAATCTACGAACAGGCGCGTGATGCGGGAAAGAATGCTTCGCTGCTCGAACAGCAGCGTCCCAATGTTTTTCAGATGAATGTGGCCAACATCATGCCCGGCGATGAAATCCAGGTGGAGCTCAAGTACACGGAAATGATGATCCCGACCGACCGTGTCTATGAATTTGTGTACCCGACGGTGGTTGGACCGCGCTATGCCCGTTCCAAAGCGCAAGCCACGCAAGGGGACGAAGGGTGGGCGGCCAATCCCTACCTGCGTCAGGGTGAACTTTCCGCGACCACATTTGATATCCGGGTGGCCATCGAGGCCGGTATGCCTCTCAAAGAGGTTCGCTGCGCCTCGCATAAAGTGAAAGCGGATTTTATCAGTCCATCCGAAGTCCGCGTTACACTGGACAAGACGGAAGTAAACGGGGGCAACCGCGACTACATTCTGCGTTATCGCCTGGCGGGAGAGCAAATATCAGGCGGCCTTCTGCTTTCGCAGGGTGAAAAGGAAAATTTCTTCGTCCTCATGATGCAGCCGCCGCAGAAAATCACTCCAGCCGATATTCCCGGTCGCGAATATATTTTTATTGTGGATGTGTCCGGATCGATGCACGGCTTTCCTCTGGACATCACCAAAAAACTTCTGGCCGACCTGATCGGCAACCTGAGGTCCACAGACCGCTTCAACGTTTTACTTTTCTCCGGCAGTTCAAGTCTGATGGCCGAAGAATCGCTGCTGGCGACCGACGCCAACATTCGCAGGGCTATTTCCGTCATTGAACGCCAGCGAGGCGGAGGCACAACGGAACTGCTGCCCGCCTTGAAGCGTGCACTCGCGCTCAAAAAGCATGCGGCCGTCTCGCGCAGCATCGTGGTTGTAACAGACGGGTATGTCACCGTGGAGGAAGAAGCTTTTGAACTGATTCGCCATAATTTAAATGAAGCGAACCTGTTTGCCTTTGGCATCGGTTCGAGCGTGAATCGTCACCTCATTGAAGGGATGGCGCGCGCCGGGATGGGCGAGCCCTTTGTTCTGACGGATCAGGGTATGGCCGCGGCGGAAGCCTCGCGTTTCCGGAAGATGATTAATGAGCCCCTGCTCACTGCAGTGAAAGTCCGTTATGAGGGATTCGACGTGTATGATGTCGAGCCGGTTACGATTCCCGATGTGCTGGCTGAGCGTCCCGTGATCGTGTTCGGCAAATGGAAGGGCCGTCCGTCGGGGAAAATTACGATCAGCGGCATATCCGGCGCGAAGCGATACGAAGAAACCCTTCATGTAAAAAATCATCAACCTTCCCGGGAAAATGCTGCTTTGAGGTATCTGTGGGCCAGGCACCGCATCGCGCTGTTGTCGGATTACAACAGCCTGCGTCATGACAGCAGACGCGTTGAGGAAGTCACTGAACTGGGTTTGAAGTATCATCTTCTCACCGCTTACACATCCTTTGTTGCCGTAGATAGTGACGTGCGCAATATCGACGGCCAATGGACCCGTGTGAAACAGCCGTTGCCGCTGCCTCATGGCGTGACAAACCTGGCGGTGGGCGACATGGCCGGATCGCCGGTTTCCCTGAGCGGCTCCGTTCGCCGCGTCAAAACGAAGCATTCTGAATATGTGGATTTATCGGGCGGGTCCGCAGAAGGCGATAAAAAGGAGGTCTTCGAAAAGATTCAGATCCTGTCCGTGACGGTTTCGAAAGGACTGAGCCGTGAACAGATTCTTCGTGCGGCCCGTGAGCATGCAAATGACATTGAACAGTGTGCGGGCAACAAAAGTATTGCCCGGCCGGTCATTTTGAATCTGACGATTAATCCCGACGGCACCGTAAAAAAGGCGGCCATCGCTTCCGGGACGATCCTGGATAAAAAAATCCGGCAGTGTATTCTGGCGAAAGTCGTGACGTGGCGCTTCCCCGCTTTTTCTTCGGTCAAAGAAGTAAAGGTGAGCATCGCAATCGATATGAGTTCTGATTAATCCGGTCCTGAAGGCTGCATTTTTCTTAGGCTTGTTTTTGTCTGTGAAAAAAACCCCGGCGCAGATTGTCGCGCCGGGGTTTTGATTTTGTTTGATCCACCCGTTTCCTGGCTCATGATCACCTTCCTTGTCCGGAAATGTATCCACGCGATTATTGCAATATAGTTTGCCGCCACAGGTTCTTTGGATGATTGCGCCACTGCGTCT
The DNA here is from genome assembly GCA_046484315.1 of Smithellaceae bacterium. Taxonomy (GTDB): domain Bacteria; phylum Desulfobacterota; class Syntrophia; order Syntrophales; family Smithellaceae; genus UBA8904. Next base: position 3,128 of record JAWOJC010000196.1, read on the forward strand.
CTTCTGAGACACCGGGCCCGCGGTTTTCCGGGTAATTGCCGCTTGTGTTTTCTTCGCGCTGTGTGCTAAATTGCCGCTAAACGAAACGGCGAAAGGAGAGGGTATTTGTCAATCGCGGAAGCTTCCCGCCAGGATTTGTTCAAGGCCTGTGAATCTCTTTTCGGAACGGATATCGACGTGTCCGTTGAATTCCTGCGTTATCTCAAACCCGCCGGCGTCAAGGCGGCCTACCGGAAAAAAGCGATGGAGACGCACCCCGACCGCGCGGTGCTGATGGACGGCAGGGCGGATTTCATGGCGGACCGCTTCAAAGAGATCAGCCTGGCCTATCAGCTTTTGCAGGAATTTTTGACCGCCCCCTGGAAATATTCTCTGGATGAAAAAGGCGCCCTTTATCAGCGTCGCGAAACGCAAAGCCCTGCGGCGGCGCGAACAGGCGCCCGTCCCGGGGCGCGAACCGCAGCAGGGGCGTCGGCCCGACACACCAAAACAAGACCCCCTGCGGAACCCCTTTACGCGGGACGCATGCCCTCACGCCGCCTGCTGTTCGGCCAGTATCTCTACTATTCGGGGAACATTTCTCTTTCAAAGCTGATCAAGGCGATTGTCTGGCAGAGAATTCAAAGACCCTCCGTGGGCGCTATTGCGGTGAGTTGGGGCTGGATCGAGGGCGGTGATGTCCTGGCTATTCTCCGCCAGCGCCGATATGGTGAAAAATTCGGGGAATGCGCAATACGGCTCGGGTTCTTATCCCGGCACCGGCTTTTGCAGATTCTGGATAAGCAGAGACTGGCGCAGCCTCAGATCGGAAAATATTTTATCGAAGAAAGCATCCTGACCTCAAGCCAGCTGTTCAAACTGGTCGTCGAAATGAAAATGCACAATAAGAAATACTGGACGTATTGATTTCAGTCTAGTCCTCCCGGTCTTCCGGTTCATCATGGTCAATCTTCGTCTTCCTGTCGAGGAGCACTTTTTTCAGACCCTGAACCTTTTTCAGAATTTTTTCGAAGAATCCTGCGGAAGGTGGAACGTCGTCCGCGTCGCTTTGCGGGTGGTTGAGTTTCATGAGATAAATGTAAAAAACACAGCCTTCTTCAAAATCGGGATTCAGCTTCATAGCGCCGGCCATAAATTCTTCAGCCTTATCGGTGTCGCCTA
>JAWOJC010000016.1:0-12179 GCA_046484315.1 Smithellaceae bacterium
ACCGACCAACCACCTGGACCTGGAATCGATCACCGCGCTCAATGACGGTCTTATCGCGTTTCCCGAGGTGGTCCTGTTTGCATCGAGAGACCAGGAATTTGTTTCGACCGCGGCCAACCGGATCATTGAAATCGACCGCGGCGCCGCCGTGGAACGCGCGATGGATTATGACGATGATCCGTCATCAGGAGATGTCGCCCAGGCTGGCTGATACGTGTTTCCGGCCCGGCTATCTGCACTGCATCCGACTGTTTACTTACGCATGCGCACATGGATTTCTGAAACGGCAGGCTATATACAAGCTTTACAATGATGGATATTTTTTGTAGGGTTTCACTGGCTTTAGAAGAAAGAAACAGGAAAACAATCATGCATATCAACATGGGTAACCTTGCCGCCGGCACCCGCCGGTTTCTAATCATCTGGTTTATGGTCGTGGGCCTGTTGCTTTCGTCCAGCCCCGCGCAGGCGCAGGCGGTTTCCGCCAATACCGTATCCGATGCCGCCATGAAACTGTTGGATTTTGCCGTCAATGCCAAAGCGCCGCTGGATGGCCGGGCCGTCGATGTGCTGGTGGATTATGTGCTTGAAACCAAATCCATAAGGGAAGTCGAGCTGCCGAAGATCCGCAAGGCCACGGGCGCTTATTATGAGTTCGATACCGGGATTGATTTCACGCGTTTCCTGCAGTATTCCTACAGCAGCCAGGTTCCCTCCGCGCTGACCAGTCCTGCGTCCCTTCGATATTCCCTGTGGAGCAGTCCCGATGGCGAGTCTCAGAAACTGCCGGAATCCTGGAAACTGCCCGCGCCGGATTCCCCCCCGGTCGTGATTCGCGGGTTCCAGCGTGACGGTATCACGCCGGACCTTACCACCGGGGTGTATTATGAATACAATCTCAGACGGACGCTGGTTTTACTCAATCACAAGGGGCGCCATGTCCTGATTTCGATCTCTCAGCAGACGGATGTTTCCGATGTCGGCCGGAAGGGCTTTATTCTGGGCTATGACGACGACTGGAATTACCATTACACGCCGGATATCGGTTCGGCCAAAGCGGGGCTGGGCTGGGTCAAATCCTACATCTATGACTTTTTTTCCGTGGGCGTTTATGTCGAGGCTTCCGCGACGCCGTCTCAGGTCAGGTCCGGCATGTTCCAGTGGATACGGGCCGGATGGTCCGGCATCAATTTCGTTCAGACGGAGCATATGATCAAAGGGATGAAACGCCACGCGCAAAATTCGAAATCCATCCTGGAATCTCCCCGTCTGCCTGAGCCTGCCCAAATTGTGGAAGCATACCGGCGCCTTTGCACCTTGTCTCAAAAGGATCTGATGGCTCGATACGCCGCGTTGCATCAGGCCCGTCACGATCTGGCGGTGGCCGGCGGAAAGATCGGCGTCCGTGACGCAAAAAAACAAGATGCCTTGATCGACTTATCCAGAGAGCAAATAATCGAGGCTCTCATGCTGGAGCACTTCAAAGTCGTTCTGGGCAAGTCCTCCCTGCTGGGCAAAAAATTAGCCAGGGTCGGCCACTGATTCGTTTTTGCACCTTCAGGGGCACTGCTTTTACACATTACCAAAAAAAGGATATGCCATGCACTATGCGAAACCTGCTGATGCGGCGACCGTGATCCTTTTAAGGGATTGCCCGGATGCGGATCTCAGGGATATTGAAGTGCTCCTGGTGCTGAGAAATCGCCAAAGCAGCTTTGTTCCCGGCTATTACGTGTTTCCCGGCGGTTCGCTTGATCCGGAAGATTACGAACAGGGCATGGAGCGCTTTATTACGGGCATCAACCGGGCTGAGGCCGCGGGTATGCTTTCCGATATGTCGCAACCGGAAAAAGCGCTGGGTGCCTGGATCGCGGGAATCCGTGAGACGTTTGAAGAAGTGGGATTGCTCATTGCCTGCAGGCAGGACGGCACGCCGGTGACATTTTTGGCGGCGGCGGAACAAAAGCGTTTTGAGCAATACCGCAAAGCGCTGATGGACGGGCAGATGACATTTGCCCGGATACTGGAGGCGGAAAACCTGACGCTGCCCGGCTGCAACCTTCACTACTTTTCCCATTGGATTACCCCTGAGCTATTTCCGTTGCGCTATGATGTGCGTTTCTTTCTGGCTGCGGTCCCTGAGGGCCAATCCGTGGTCTGCGACGGCGTGGAGCTGACGAATTTTGCCTGGCTTACGCCTTCAGCCGCTTTAAAGGCATATGCGTCCGGCAGTATCGAAATGGTTTTACCGCAGATCATGACCCTCGAAGATCTTTCCCGTTTCCGTACGGTGGATGAAGCCATTGCTTCAACGCACGCACGCCAGGTGCCGGCTGTTTTGACCCGGATCAGGCAGATCGACGGCAAAGACGTGGAAGTCATGCCGGACGGGGCCGTGTTCGAAATCCGTCCGCCTGTTTATCCGTGACAGGATGTGTTCTTTTTCTGACGTTCTGCGCGCTGAGCCTGGCGGATTTACAGATTTGTTGTTGACATAAAGTGCCGTTCTTCCTATACTTCCAAATCGATGTGCGGGCGGACGGAACTGTTTCTCAACCTTCCTGACGACTTGCCGATATTAAGCCCGACACGAGGGATTGCATGGCCAAAATTGACGCTCTGTTGAAAATGATTCTGGAATATGGCGCTTCCGATTTGCACGTTTGCGTGGGGGAGCCGCCGCTTTTACGTATTGACGGTCAACTGCAGCGGACGAAATATCACGATCTCGCCCCTGAAGAAGTTGAATTGCTGCTCATGGAGATGCTCGATGAAAAAACGCTTGCATTGCTGAAAGCCAAAAAAGACATTGATTTTGCCTATGAGCTGGAAGGCGTGGCCCGTTTCCGGGGCAATATTTTTCTGGAGCGCAACGGGTATGGCGGTGCGTTCCGTGTGATTCCCACAGCCATCAAGACACTGCGTGAGCTCGGCATCCCCGAAGTTGTCTATTCGCTGGCCCGGCTGAAGAAGGGAATGGTGCTGGTCACGGGCGCGACGGGGTCGGGCAAATCCACGACGCTGGCGGCGATGATCGATCTGATCAACAAGGAAAAAAACGCGCATATCATTACACTGGAAGATCCAATTGAATTCATTCATCCCAAAGGCAAGTGCCTGATTCATCAACGGCAGTTGGGTTTCCATATGGAAAGCTTTACCTCCGGCCTGAAAGCCGCCCTGCGGGAAGACCCGGACGTGATTCTGGTTGGCGAAATGCGCGATCTCGACACGATCCAGCTTGCCTTGACGGCGGCGGAAACGGGTCTTTTGGTTCTAGGCACACTGCACACCTCCAGCGCGCCCAAAACAGTGGACCGCATCATTGACGTTTTCCCGACCAGCCAGCAGTCGCAGATCAGGACCATGCTGGCCGAATCGCTGCGCGGCGTGGTTTCTCAAAGCCTGCTGCGCCGGGCCGACCGCAAAGGCCGGATAGCGGCGGTGGAGGTGATGGTCTGCAACGGAGCCATCCAGAATCTCATCCGGGAAGGAAAGACATTCCAGATTGTTTCCGTGATGCAAACGGGTAAGAATATCGGCATGCAGCCCATGGCCGATCATATCAAAAAAATGCTCAACGATGGCGTGATCACACAGGAAGAAGCGGATATTTATGCCAGCCGGATCGAGGGATGATTCATGGCTGAAGGGCGTGTCATGGCGGCGAACACAACACTCAAAGACGGCCTGATCAGCGAGGGCCTGCTGACGAAAGAACAGGTGGCGCGGGCCGAGGATTATGCCCTGACGATGAACCTGTCGCTCGACGAGGCGCTGATCTTTCTGAAGATGCTCAATTATGCATCGCTGGGAGGCGCTCTTTCCAAAATTCACCAGAAACCCTACGTCCCGCTGCTCCATCTTCCGCCCGACGAAGCGGCTCGCGGGAAAGTGTCCGCGAACGTGGCTGAATCCCTTAAAGTGTTTCCTTACCGGTATCATGCCAAATCCAGTACGCTAACCCTCGCTGTAAGTGACCCGAATGATCGCGACTTGCTCAAAAACCTGTCGAAAAGCGTTTCTTCGTCCCTCAATCTCGATTTGACCGTTGCCTCCGCCTCTGAAATTCTCACCGCGATAGATATTCACTATAAAGGCAAAACCTATTCACCGGATCCTGAACTTGAACTGCCCCGGGGATTTACGATTGTCGCGCCGGGGCGCAAGACCAGGGAGGGACTCGATTTGGAAGAGGAAGCGCAAAGCGGCACCCAACTCCTTCTGCTTGAACAGGACCTCGACCGTGCCCGCGCGCTGATGACGCTTTTACGCCGTGAAGGATTTCCCAATGTCCGCTGGGTCGCATCTCCGAAAGATGCGGCAACGGCGCTGCAGGAAAAATCCGCTGATATGCTGGTCGCCAACGGCCGGATGTTCAAGCCTCAGGGCGCCTGGATCCGTGAATTGCCGCCGGAGGTTTTGCCGTCTTTCATTTCCAACTACAACATCCGGAGCATGCTCTTGGGGCAGGAACATCCCTACACGCAGATGAGTGAGGCGCTGGTATCGCTGGTGACATTCATCGTTCGTCAAAACGTGAAAGACAAGGATCAACTCCAGGAGATCCTCACCACCGCGCGATACTGTAAACTGTTGTCGATGCGATTGGGGCTCGCCTCCGTTGAGGTGGACGGCGTGGTTCTGGCGACGTGGCTCTGTGCGCCGGGGATCGGCAAACTCATCCGTGAGCATTTGCCCTCGCCCTATCCGATTGATGAAATCCTCAATCCTCCGGAAGGCAGCGCCTCCGGCCTGCGAATTGAAGCGCAGATTCTTGCTTTGGTCCGGCGGTACATGGATCTGAAGAAAGACCGCCCCGAAATTTCGGGCGATATGGACAAGGTCCGCAGGGAGCTCGAAGCCACGCCGGGTGCCGTTGAAGGCAAACCTCTTCTCGAAGCGTTTCTCAGTGTCATCAAGGACGAAGAGTTTCTCAGGAACGCGGGCCAGGCCGGCAGGCGCATTCTGCTGGTCGATCCTGAAGGTTCGAAAGAATCCGCGCTGGCGCTCAGGCTCAGCAATGACGGTTACGAGGTGACCGTGGTGAGCGATGCCAGGCAGGCGATCAGGGTCATTTTCGATATGGGGACGGATCTGGTGCTCTCCGAGGTGAATCTGCCGGGAACCGACGGCCTTCGGTTCTGCCGCGCGCTTCGCGACAATCCCGCTTCGGCGAATCTCTCTTTTTTTATCATGACGGCGGAGGACGGCCCGAGACTGGCCGCTCAATGTTTGGAGGCGGGCGCCGACGACTTTTTCAAAAAGCCCGTCGATCTGGAGATGCTGTCGCTGAAAATCCGCAATATGCTCAATCTCAAGTCCTCGCGCGGCACGAAAAAAGGAATTACAGGCACGCTGCAAGACATGAGCGCCACGGACATCATCCAAACGCTGACCATCGGCGAAAAAGATGTTGAAGTCCATTTTTCAAGCAAGAAGCAAAAAGGCGTGATCTTTATCCGTCAGGGGGAGATCATTCACGCAAAAACCGAAAGAATGGAAGGGCAGGATGCGTTTTACCAACTGATGGCTTGGGAGGATGGTGAGTTCGAAATCACCACATCGGCAAACTTTCCTGAACGGACGATTCACGACAGTGCCATGTCGCTTTTGATGGAATGGGCGCGGCTGGCCGATGAGGCCAGCGTGCGCGGGCAGGCCTGAAACAGAAAAATTCAGACGTTATTAAAGGATATTTTATGCTGAAAATCGAGACCCTCAGAAAGAAAGCAACTGTTTATTTCGCGGATGAAAACAAGATGAGCGGTAATTTCTTTGCCTCCATCGTATCGCATGACCACACAGGAACCGAACTCATCTCGGAGCTTTTGGCCGGAGACCGCAATTACATTCCCTTCGAATCGGAAGAAACAGGCGAGATCGCCCTGTTGCGCAAAGAGAACATGGTGATGATACACATTGACGACCATGAGGTGGATAATTACATGCCCGGTTATAAACAGGTCCGCGTCAATATCCATATGCTTTCCGGTCAGATTCTGACGGGCAAGGTTTCCTTCGCGCTTCCTGAAACCCATTCGCGTCTGTCGGACTTTCTCAATTCGCGGGACGCTTTTTTCCGACTGGAAGTGGACGGGGAAAATTATCTGGTGCAAAACCGTTTCGTCAAACTGATTACCGCGCAGAAATCGGAATAATCGCGATTGGCGCATCAAACCATTTTTTCTCTCGCAGGGCGGCAGGCTACTCGACCGGCTTATTTGTCCGTCATCATTTCGCGGACCTTTGTCGCCAGATCTTTAAGGGTAAAGGGTTTTTGCAGAAACTTCACACCTTCATCCAATACGCCGTGATGAACAATCACATCGGCCGTATAGCCGGACATGAATAGCACCCGGATATCGGGATGTTTTGCGACCAGCCGGTCGCGCATCTCTTTGCCGCTCATCGTCGGCATAATCACATCGGTAATGATCAGGTCGATAGAGGCTGGATGCGCTTCGTATAAGGACAGTGCATCCACTGGATTTTCCGCGGCCAGAACATGGTAGCCGATGGATTCGAGCATGCCCCGGGTGATTTTCAGCACCATGGCGTCGTCCTCCACAAGCAGGATATTCCCGGTCGCGGCGAGAATGGTTTCTTCCTCCGCCACAGCAGGGCTGCTCGGGACCTCCTGTGTGCGCGGCAGAAAGATTGTGAACGTGCTGCCGCGTGACGGCTCGCTGTACACGTTGATAAAGCCGTTGTTCTGATTGACGATGCCGTAAACTGTGGCCAGTCCAAGCCCCGTGCCTTTGCCCGTTTCCTTGGTTGTGAAGAAGGGTTCAAAGATATGCTGCAGGGTTTTCTTGTCCATGCCCGTGCCGCTGTCGGAAACGGACAGGCGGATATAATGTCCGGGGGTGGCGCCCGCGTGCTGCTCGCAATAGGAGCCATCAAGCGTGACATTGGCGGTGGCAATGGAAAGCGTCCCGCCTGCCGGCATTGCGTCGCGGGAGTTCACCGCCAGGTTGATTAAAATCTGTTCGACCTGGGATGGATCGATTTTGATCGGCCAGAGATTCGTTGCGGGATGATAACTCAGCCGGACATCCTCACCGATCAGGCGCATCAGGGCTTTTTGAGAATTGGTTACCAGTTCGTTTAAGTCCACAATCTTCGGCGCGATAATCTGCTTGCGTGAGAATGCCAAAAGCTGCGTGGTGATATCGCGCGAACGGATTGCGGCCTTTTCGATTTCCGTGATGTCTTTTATAATGGGGTGTTGCCGCCCGAGTTTCAGCTTGACGAGGTCCACATACCCCAGAATGACGCTGAGCATATTGTTGAAATCATGCGCCACGCCGCCTGCCAGCCTGCCCACGATTTCCAGCTTCTGTGCCTGCACCAGTTGTTTTTCCAGCTTGGTCTTTTCTTCTTCGGCTGATTTGCGGGCGGTGATATCGCGGCCCGCCATAAGCATGCCTTTGGCTTTGCCCTGTTTATCCCGGATGAACGTGGCCGTCACCTCCAGCCAGACCGTGTTGCCGGCTTTGCAGATAATTTCCTGCTCCAATGTTCTGGTCCGGTGCGGGTCTACCGGTTCGCCTGAGAACTCGCGGGATATCTCTTCCGCCACGATGTTTGCAGCCAGCGTGAAGGACTCCAGCGTCGTCAGTTGATCCGGCGGCAGGACCATCAATTCATCCGGTGTGTATCCGGTGAGATGGAAACAGGATGGACTCACGTAGGTGTTTCGCATATCGAGGTCCGTCGTCCAGATGATTTCGTGTATGTTCTCCACGATCATCCGGTAGCGATTTTCACTTTCTTCGATGAGCGCCTGAGCCTTTTTCCGTTCTGTGATGTCGCGGGCGACCCCCAGGAGTTCGAAGGGCTTCCCCTGATCGTCACGGTTGAAAGAAAGGGTCAGCTCCTGCCACAAACGGCTGCCGTCCTTGCGCAGGACTTCGAGCTCGAGCACACGCGATATGTCGGGGTTTTTGGGCCGCAGCGGCTCGCCCGCTTCAAACTCTTCCAGGATGACTTTTTCCACGACGGCCATGGATTCGGCAGTCAACTGACGATCCAGGGGGATCTTCCGGATCTCGTCGGGCGTATAGCCGGTTAATTGTTCGATTGCGGGACTCAAATAAATATATTGAAAATTGAAATCCATCGTCCAGATGGCGTCATGCATGTTTTCCAAAAGCAGGCGATACCGCTTTTCGCTTTCCGCCAGATCGCGTTCTATTTGCCTGCGCAGGGTGATATTTCTGCCGACGGCCAGCACCTCCGTGGCCTGGCCGTTCTCATCGCGGTTGAAGGTGGCGTTTACTTCCAGCCAGACATTGTTTCCGCTTTTGGAATAGGCCTCGATCTCCAACGTGCGCGAACGGTTCGGGTTGGCCAGCGGATTGGTGTTTTCCGTCGCAAGTTCTTCCGCCAGCGCTTTTGCCGCCAGTGCAAAGGATTCGGGGGTGAGCAGATCTTCGAGAAACATGTTGCGGGATTCTTCGACGCTAAAACCGGTGATCAGGGCTGTGGATTCGCTGACATAGGACAGACGCATGCCGAAATCAATCACCCATACGATATCGTTGACGTTTTCCGTCATCATCCGGTAGCGTTTTTCCCGTTCTTTCATCTTTTCTTCCGTATTCTTGCGTTCGGTGATGTCGCGGGTGACGCCAACGATTTCGAACGGAATGCCTTTTTCGTCCCGGTTGAAATTTGCGCTGATTTCCACCCAGAGACGTGTCCCGTTTTTACGCAGGAGTTCCATTTCAAATGTGGCACTTTTTTCACGGGCAGGAGAGACCAACACGTTTTCTTTGGCCAGTTCTTCTTGCAGCGTCGATTGAATCATGTCGAAGGTTTCCGGCGGCAACATCACCCGCAGCGGGATGCCCATGATTTCTTCCGGCGTAAAGCCGGTCATGGTAAAGACCGAGGGGCTGAGGTAGGTCCAGCGCAGATCGAAATCGGCCGTCCAGATGATGTCGTCGATATTGTCGTTGATCAGGCGCAGGTGCCGTGCGCTTGCCTTGGCCGCCTGTTCTGATTGGAGCTTCTCGGTGACGTCCCGGGCAATGCCGCGGAAACCCGCGGGGGCACCGGTGGGATCGCGCCTCAGGGAAACGGACATTTCCACGATTTTTTTAGAGCCGTTTTTGGCGATGAGCTCGTGCGTAATGAGCGTTTTAGGCTCATTGGTGAGATAAATATGATTGAACCGTTTGAATATGTCGGCCACGGCATGTTCTTCGACACAATCCCTGTAGTTCATGTGATACAACTCGGTACGGGAATAACCGAGCATTTTGCTAAGCGCGTCATTGAAAAAAATAAAATCACCCCGGAGGTCCGTCTCCAGATAGGTTTCTTCCATGTTTTCCAGGATGTTGCGATACTTTTCCTCGCTTGCCCGCAGGGCCTGCTGTGCCTTGTTGCGTGCCGTGACATCCCGCACCACGCCCCGGAATCCAAAAGGCCTGTCCTGTCCATCACGCAAAAGGGCGACGGATGACTCCACGTCGATTTTCGAGCCGTTTTTCCGGGTGATGGTCCAGTCGAATCCTTTGACGGGTTGTCCGGTCAGGAAGACCTGGTGAAACGCTTCATAGACTTTCTTTTGGTTGGCATCGTCAAGAAATTCATGAAAATTCATACCCTGGAGTTCCGTGTCGGTATAGCCTAGGTCCAGAATGACCCTTTCATTGAAAAACAGCAGGTTTCCTTTTAAATCGACTTCAAAGTAGGATTCTTCCAGGGCGTCGATCATGTTGCGGTAACGTCTGGCGTCCGCCGCCTGATTTTCGACGAATTGACTTAGTGCCCCGAATCTTCGTTCCGTTTTGTCAAAAAGACGGTTGATGGCCTGTGCCACCTCACCAAGCGGCCCGTCCATGGATGCGGCGTCCATCCGCGCTGCATAATTGCCTTCTGCCAATGCTGTGGCAAGTATATCCAGAATTTGACTGACAGGGTCTGTGGGGTCTTTTTTTGTCATCAATTCATCACCGGTTCAGGTATTGGGGCTGCTTTGTGCATGAGACTTGCAAATGCTTATCATGAATAACATCGGTTGAATAGGGTGGAAACATTAACGGGAGATTGCATCGGCCGGGCGACTGTGTTAATGCTCCCGCTCCATTAAACGCTAAAGGAATCAGACATGCAGACAGCCAGATGCGAAAAAATTTCCCGGGAACTCCATATTACCTTCAAACAGGTGGCGGATACCGCTGAAATGTTTGCCGAAGGGGCCACCGTCCCTTTCATCGCCCGTTATCGCAAGGAAGTCACCGGATCGCTCGATGAAGTCGTCATCACCGCCATCCGGGACCGGTTATCCGAACTCGAAGAACTGGAGAATCGCCGTGACGCGATTGTGAAATCCCTGACGGAACGCAATCTTTTAACCCCGGAGCTGGAAGGAAAAATATCCGGGGCGGAAACCCTCTCTGTTTTAGAGGATATTTACCTGCCGTTTCGGCCCAAGCGCCGCACCAGAGCGACGATTGCCAGAGAAAAAGGTTTGGAGCCGCTGGCTTGCAAAATATTTTCCCAAATGGATTTCGATCTTGCCGCGGAAGCCTCTTTATTCATCAACGAGGAAACAGGTGTGGCCACAAAGGATGAAGCGTTGGCCGGGGCGCGCGATATTATCGCCGAGTGGGTCAATGAAGATGCAGGCGCACGGGCAAAAATTCGTGACTTATTTATGCGTAAAGGGATGATCCGGTCAAAAGTTCTTCCGGACAAAATGCAGCAAGGCATCAAATACAAAGATTATTTTGATTGGGAAGAACCGGTTGCCGCCGCGCCGTCGCACCGGATTCTGGCGCTGCGCCGCGGGGAACGCGAGGCGTTTTTGTCCCTGCGGATGACCCCGCCGGAGGAAGAGGCGATGATGATTCTTGAGACGCTTTTTATCAAGGGTACCGGTGAAGCGGCAGACCAGGTGAAGCTTGCGGTGTCCGACAGCTATAAGCGCCTGCTTTCCCTGTCTATGGAGACGGAAATCCGCATGGAAACAAAAAAGCGGGCCGATGAAACAGCGATTCGTGTATTCGCCGACAATCTGCGCCAGTTGCTGCTTTCCCCGCCTGCCGGACAGAAGGCGGTTTTGGCGCTGGATCCCGGTTTTCGCACCGGCTGCAAGCTGGTTTGTCTGGACCGGCAGGGAAAGCTGCTGCACCATGACACCATTTTTCCGATGCTTTCGGAAAAAGCGCGTAAGGAGGCGGGCCGGACGGTAGAAACGCTATGTTCTCGCTTCGCGATAGAAGCGATTGCCGTCGGCAACGGGACGGCTGGGCGCGAGACGGAAAGTTTCTTGAGAGGTCTGCATCTGCCGGGAGAAATTCTATTGGTTATGGTCAATGAAAGCGGGGCTTCCGTGTATTCCGCCTCCGACGTGGCCAGGCAGGAGTTTCCCGATTATGACATCACCGTGCGCGGGGCCGTCTCCATCGGAAGGCGCCTGATGGACCCTCTGGCGGAGCTGGTTAAAATCGATCCCAAGGCCATCGGGGTTGGTCAGTATCAGCATGATGTGGATCAGGGACTGCTCCAGCAGTGCCTCGATGATGTGGTTGTCAGCTGTGTTAATGCCGTCGGCGTCGAGGTCAACACAGCCAGCGCACCGCTTTTATCTTACGTATCCGGTCTCGGGCCGGCTTTGGCGGAAAATATTGTCAGGCACCGGGACGAAAACGGTCCGTTTGCCTCCCGTGATGCGCTTAAAGCCGTGAAGCGCCTGGGGGCCAAAGCCTTTGAACAGGCCGCCGGATTCCTGCGTGTGCGCGACAGCCGAAATCCCCTGGACGCGAGCGCCGTCCATCCGGAAAGTTACGCGATCGTCGAGAAAATGGCGGCCGACCAGGGCTGCGCGGTCGTGGATCTCATGACGGAAGAGGGAAGGCGGCAGAAAATAGTTTTAACCGACTACGCAACCGACAGGGTCGGTTTGCCCACGCTCAAGGATATTATGGCGGAACTGGCCCGGCCGGGCCGCGATCCCCGAAGGCAATTTGAAAACGTGGTCTTTGCCGAGGGCGTCGATAAGATGACGGATCTGGTTTTGGGTATGAAGCTCACCGGTGTGGTGACCAACATCACAGCGTTTGGCGCATTTGTCGATATTGGCGTGCATCAGGATGGTCTGGTGCATTTAAGTGAAATGGCCGATCGCTTCGTGAAAACACCCGCAGAGGTGGTGAAGGTCG
>JAWOJC010000210.1:0-7724 GCA_046484315.1 Smithellaceae bacterium
GTTCCTCATACACACGAAGCCCGGCGGCCGCCGCGTTGTATCCGGTAAAGATCACTTTCGACCCCAAAACCCTGCCTGCATCCAGCAGAACCGCCTTGGCCGTAATTGACCCGATATCAACCCCCGCTGTTATCATGTTTCGTATCTCGCATCTCTGGCCCAAAGCCCGTAGCCTTTTATCCTACCGCCCATAGCCTTTATCCTTTATCCTTTGTCCTTTTGCCTTTCTTTAACAATTTCCATAAACGCATCGATGCGCGTCGACATCTGACTTTCGGAAAAACTGCGCTCATCGACCATATCCGATTCGATCATCAGACAGGGAAGGCCTCTTTCCTGTTCCACAATCCGCTGGATGTCAAGCTGACCGAAGGAATAGGGCTTGCAACTGCGATTGGAATGCAGCACAAAGCCATCGACCTGGTACTTGTCAATCATCGCAATGACCATTTTCGCCATTTCGTCGATGCCGATATTGAGATAAATGCGCGTGTAGGCCTCAGCCATCGAGTCCATAAAGCGGTTTGCATCAATGTATTTCGTCACGCCGCACCAGGCCGATGTGTAAGTGTCGGCCACCAGGCAGGCTTGGTGCGAGGCGAATTTCTCCGACAGCCAGCGCGTGCGGTGCCAGATGGGAATATTGTCCCACAAGAGCCGATATTTTTCGCCCGGCACCACGCCCACGCCACGGGCGACGCGGTCCTGCATCGACACCAGAAGCCGCTGGTAATAGCCGACCGCCTCTTTGGTTCCCCGCAGGGTCACGATGAGCGCCAGATGATAAAAAGCGTCAAACGCGCTCATGGGCGCGGGCCGGTTGGCTGCCGTATCCAGCACCGCCTGCCAGAGATTTTGTGCCTCAAACGACAGAAGCCCGGCTTTCGTGAGTTTTTCATAATCGTATTTTTTGCGGCAGGCCTCTTCAATGAACGCGATATATTCATCAATCTGCGCCCTCATATACCGGGCGGCATCATCCGAATAACCGGTATGGCAGACAGGCGTGTCGAGCACAAAGAGAGGCACATTGAAATAGCGCGCCTGGATTTCATACCACTTGAGCACCGTCCCGCAGATGTTGTTGCAGCACACCAGCATGTCCGGACGCGGAAGACCGCCGATGGGCCCGCCGTTCACCGTGGCGCAGGCAATATCCGAACGCGCGTAGGAACAAAGGTCGTTGGAATAACCCATCGATTCGGATTTTTCGCAAAGCCCCCCGCCCATTTTGGACGCGCCGATCATCGCGCCGTGATTTTCCGGATACACGGGAATCACATCCATCGCGATCAGCGGCTCCACAGGCCCGCCGCTGGTAATCCAGGCCACTTTTCTGCGCGTAAGCTTCGCCGACTTGGCCCCGGCGTAATAGACCATCATCAGGTCCTTCATGGTCGGCGACTTCTTGAACTGCAAAGATATTTTTTTGGCCTGACCGAACAGATAGATGCCCAGGGTCTTGAGAATGTCAGATTTTTCGTTTTCCATGCCGCAACCTTTATAAGCGGATCTAGAGAATTTGGATAAATGTTTCCAGACGTGTCTGCAACTGGCCGCCCGACGCGGCCTGATCTTCCATCTCCAAAAGCAGGGACGGCATGTTGGCGCATGCCAGCATGTCTTTTATGTAGGGGTAATCAAAAGCGTGCGGGTCGCAGAATTTCAAAAGCAGAAAAATCACGCCGTCGGCTTTTGACGCCTTCATAAGCGCCATCAGATTCTCGCCCCGGTCGGTTAGTCCCGAATGCTTGGCTGGACAGACCGGGCGTTCATAAATACGTTTCGCGATGGCCAAAAGCGGATCCATCTGTTCGTCGATCTTGCCTTCGAAATACCGCTCGCCGGTGCACAAATCATCGCCTGTCACAACGCCGCCCGCCTGTTCAATCGCGTCATAAATATCCGGATGGCTGCAAATGCCGCCCGAAAGCACAATCCTTTTGGCAGGAGCAGACGGACTTTGACCTGCCGCTTTTGCATCCAGCTCGAGAACAATGCCCTGCAGCGAATCGAGAAACGCTTCCCGCTCCATCAGCATGGCTGCCCGGATGATCACGTAAAATGCCCGGCCGGGCAAAAGATGCGGATACTCACGGCGAAGGGCGAAAAGCCTCTGCATGCGTTCGCGAATGGCATTGTAGAGCCGGATCGACGAGGCAAGATCGGCATCCGTAATCGACCGCCCCAGCTTCTGTTCCAGATCGTGACGAAATGTCCGCAAAACATCGGCCAGATAGTTTCGGGCCGTAGGTGAGTTGAGCTTAACCGGCAGCACCACATCCGCGTGAAAAGTCTGCGGCAGATTGAGCCGCCAGATATCGGAGAGCCGCTGCATGGTGTCGCAGGTATGCGGAAAGATCACGCCGTCTAGCACATCCAGATGGCCGGAAAGCGCCTCTTCCAGAATGCCGCGCGCCAGAGAGCAGCAGTAGGATTGCAAATGAAGATCCGCCCGATGAATACCGGAATCGGATCCGAAGAGGCGCACAGGCAGCGCGCCCGCCGCATGGATGAATTCTTCCGGCGCATAGGAGCAGACATACCCGACTATTTTCTGAGCGTGTTGATCTTTGCGTTTTTGCAGATAAGCATAAGGGTTATCCACAATGGCTTTCAATGGGGTGAGATTTTCCATTCAGGCTCCGTCGGAACGTATTTGGGCGCCGCTTCGCGTGCTGGACGCTAAACTAGCATACAACGTTTAAAGTTGAAAGTTTCCCGTTGGAAAACACGCGGAAAACGGCCAAAGAGAGATTTCTTTCGAGGCAAAATTTCAGACGGTTGGAGCTCGTTAATTTTACATCCCCGGTGTCGGTTTTTCTTACAAATCCGAAGGGCGAATTCACCTCATTTCATAATTGATTATTGATATAAACTACTTATACAAAGGCACATGGTTTGCATTAGGTTGGCGTTCCTGATAAAAAAAGTTTTTTACACGTTCGCACGGAAAAGCGAAAGGGTTTTACATACTAAATAAATCAACTTAAGGAGGAGAAGTATGGTTTCAACAACAAGGAAGTTAGTAGCGGCTTGGTTTTTCAGTGTTTTTCTGATTTTTGCAGCAGTCACAGGCGCTCAGGCGTACAGCAGCGTGCTGGCTTTTGGAGACAGTCTTTCTGACAATGGAGACGGCGACGGCTATGGACTTGCACGATTCTCCAACGGACCGGTCTGGGTTGAGTATCTGGCTGCCGGTTTCGGTTCTGTTCCCCTTTTAGATATGGCATACGGCGGCGCAACAACAAGCTTCGATGCCCCTGCTGCGTCTGCATACGGAGGCACATCGGCACTGGGTTTACAGTGGCAGGTAGGCGCATATGGAGCAACGCATAGCTACAGTATCGCCGACGACACACTGGTTACAATTTCAGCCGGTGGCAACGATCTTTTCAATCTCCGAAATCCTTTTACGGCGGCAAATAACATCGCCATCGCTATCCAGAACCTCATCGCCATGGGTGGCGATTCTTTCCTTGTGATGAATCTTTCGCCAAGCCAGCAACTTCAAGAAGCCCAATTATGGATGGCTTACTTCAATGCACAACTGATGTCCAATCTGTATGGATTACATGCCATCAATCCAAACGTGAATCTGTTCTTGCTGGATCTTTCCAATTTCGTGGCGACAGTTGATAACTACACAGGAACCTGGCTGGCTAATTCCTGCAATGCGCCCGAGGCCGATCCCAATAATTGTTCGAACGAAACCTTTGCCTGGTTTGATACGATTGGCGTTCATCCCACCACCGAGGTGCACGCTCAGATAGCCCGGTTGCCCTGGACGGCCGTTCCCGAACCGGCTTCGATCATCCTGATGCTTCTGGGTTTTGTGGGTCTGGTCGGCCTGAGAAGAAAAATGAAATAGACATTATTTCCATTTCATACCTATTGATATAAAAAGGAGCGGAGGAACTTTCCTCCGCTCCTTTTTTTCGGGTCGCCATCTGTGCGATCTGCAGCGTAATCCCCATGCAAACCATCAGATGAGACGTTCATTTGCCGGAAGCACAATCCACTGGCAGTCGAAGGGAAAAGTCAACAGGCGGACGTTGCGGGATGTAAGTTTCAAGTTCAAAGTTTAAAGTTGCAGGGCTATGCTTTCGGTTTTCATCTTTTCACCACCAAGCTGCCGGTTTTGCGTTTACAAAAACAACACCGGCTCCCTTAATATCGCGTCCCTTGCCCGATAGGCACAGGCGGCCACGTCCGGATGCGTGTCTTTCAGCGACGCGATCTGACGCAAACTGTCGGCCGTGCGCAAAATCAGCGACGCCATATCCCCTTCAGCAATGCCGATAAGCTTAATGATCGAATCCCAGTTGCGGCCCTGGGCCCAGAAATACATGGCCACCCCCGCGGAGGCGTGAAGCTTCGCGGTGACGAAATCCGCAGCCTCCATCCGGCGGGAAAGCGG
Organism: Smithellaceae bacterium; assembly: GCA_046484315.1. Taxonomy (GTDB): domain Bacteria; phylum Desulfobacterota; class Syntrophia; order Syntrophales; family Smithellaceae; genus UBA8904. Next base: position 4,421 of record JAWOJC010000210.1, read on the forward strand.
TCGAACCGCCAGAATGATCCGGCGCAGTGCGGCCAGCAGCAGCGGCGGCATGTCTTTTTCCCCAAACCGGATTTCATCGTCCCGGTCGTAGGCGAAAACCGCCACCGCGGCGGCGAGCAGCTTCTCATTGTCCGCAGGAAAGGCGTTTTCCCTCAGGCACTGCGCCACCAGCAGCGGATAATCGAGTCTCAGGCGCGACGCCCAGTGGCCGTCATCGGTCAGTCGGCCTGCCTTGTCCACAAAACCTTCCGCCTGCAAAAACCGCAGATGCCGCGAGAAATCCTTCCACAAACCGTCGGACGTCGAGGGGGCGCGCCCCTCGCGGCTGCCCTGCTGCCAGGCGGCCAGTGATCGTTCAAATATTTTTTTCACATCAGCGGGCGTCTGCGACAAAAGCAGGTTGAGCGCCATGGCGAAATCATTTTTCAACTGGCTGGCAATATCTTCCGGCGCGGCAAACAGCATTTTCCGGATATGCCCCAGATCCATAAACCGGCCGGTGGCGGCCAGCATAAACCCGATATGGTCTTGCCCCCGCCTGCCCGCCCTCCCTGTCATCTGTCGGAATTCCGTCGCGGACAGGGGATGGAAATCATGGCCGTTGAATAAATCGGAATTAAACAGCACAATCGTGCGCGCCGGAAAATTCACGCCCGCCGCCACGGTGGTGGTAGCAAAAATCACCCGCAGGTGCCCGTGATTCATCATCTCTTCGACCAGCAGCTTCCAGGCCGGCAGTTGGCCGCCGTGGTGCGCGGCCAGGCCCGCTGACCGCAACGCTTTTAATTGCCGGTGCGAGCCCAACGACGGAAAACGGTCCAGAACATCGGTCAACGTATCTTCCAGATCGACATGGTTTTTAACCGGGGTAATTTCATGGCGCGCGTTTAAGGCGGCATCGCATTCCGCCCGCGACTTGAGAAAAAAGATCGCAGGCAGCAGGTTGAAGCGCTCCAGCACACGGATCATCCCCGCATAGTCCGGCATCTGGCGGCCCCTGCGGCGGGGTTTTTCTTTTTGCATAAATTCCGAAACGGCCGGCGCGGCCTTTTTGCCGTCCAGAAAAGGATGCAGGCATCCCGAAGGATGAAGAAATAAGGGATACAGAGGCACGGGGCGTTTTTCTTCGCGCACGACCGTGCAGGATTTGTGGCGAATCGATTCCAGCCAGGAAGCAATCTGGTCGCCGTTGCCGATTGTGGCAGATAAGAGCAACAGGTTGACCCGCACGGGCAGGTAGATCAGAATTTCCTCCCACACCACCCCGCGGTCGGCATCGCCCAGGAAATGCGCCTCATCAAGGATTACCAGATCGCAGTTGAGATCCAAACCCTTGTGCATAACGTCATAGAGCTGGTTGCGCAGAATTTCCGTCGTGCCGACAATGATGGGCGCTTCGGTGTTTTCTTTGGTGTCGCCGGTGATAATGCCGACATTTTCCGGATCAAAGTGCAGGCCGAACTCCACCCACTTGGAATTGGACAGGGCCTTGAGCGGTGAGGCGTACCAGGCGCGCCCGCCTTTTTCCATCACGGACAAAATGGCTTCCCTGGCGATCCATGTCTTGCCGGAACCGGTGGGCGCGATCACCAGACAGTCGTTATTTCTGACGGCGGCCAGCGCCTGAAGCTGAAATGCGTCCGGCACAAAAGGCGCGGGATCCGGCTTGCCGATTCTCGCCAGAACGTTTTTGAGCGCGGGCGCAATGTCGGGATTCATTCGCGGTGAACGGTCCCGGTGTCCGGATCGTCGCCCGTCGGATGCAGGCTTGTTTTTGTATGGGATTTTTTTACGGATTACTTTCTCGGTCATCATTATTCGCTTGTAGCATACGCCTGAATAATGGTAAAGCGCGGCGAATTATGAGGCCCGACAACAAAAATATCTACTGGTGCTGGTATGTGGTTGCCGGCTCTTTTTTCATCATGGCGATCAATTACGGCGCCCGCTACTGCTTCGGCATCTTTTTAAAACCACTGGCGATGGAGCAGGACTGGTCCCGTTTGGTCATATCGGTGGCCGCCGCGATCAATATGCTGGTGTATTCCGTAGGCTCCATTTTTGTGGGCCGGATGCTGGATCGCGTCGCGCCCCGCTGGATTGTCACCGCAGGCGCGCTTTTGGCCGCCTGCGGTTTCATTATGACCAGCTTCATCCACACCCCGGTTGCTTTCTACCTGACCTACGGCCTGCTGGTGGGTCTGGGCGCATCCGGCCTGGGCGTGGTCGTGTGCAGTTCTTCCGTGGGAAAATGGTTTGTTAAAAAACGCGGCATTGCCATCGGCACGGCAACCATGGGGATCAGCTTCGGCACGGTGGCGCTCACGCCGCTTGCCGGCTTCATCAATCAATACCTGGGCTGGCGCGCGGGACTGGTGGCATTAGGCATCATTATTTTTGTGGTCGGCGTGTTGATTTCGCAGCTGCTGATGCGGAAAAAAAACCCGGAGGAACATGGCCTCCTGCCGGATGGCGATCAAACGCCGTTTCCGGTCCCAACGACAAACGCGCCCGCCTTCACAAGGATTCCCACCCGTGTCTTGTTTTCGGATTCCCGCTTCTGGACCATTGCCGTCGCCCACGGCCTGATCATCATGGTCATCATGTCCGTATTTGTCCATCAGGTGGCCTACGCCATGGACAACCACATCGGCAGCATTGCCGCCGCCACGTCTCTGGCGGTAATCAGCATGACCGGGTTTTTCGGCCAGTTTTTCTTCGGCTGGCTCTCCGACAAGGTTCGCGATCCTAAATACGCTTATTTTCTGGGAACCTTTGTCTTACTGATCGGCACAATCCTACTGTGGCAGGCCGACAGCGTGACCGGCCTGTATCTGTCTGCCATGGTCTACGGCTTCGGGTACGGCTGTCTGGCGCCGATTCTGCCGATTCTCGCCGCCGACCGCTTCGGCCGGCACGTTCTGGGTTCGATTTACGGTCTTCTGACCTTCTTTGTGGGTTTCGGCGGCAGCATCGGTCCAATTCTGGGAGGACTCATCTATGATCATTTCGGTTCCTACCAGCTTTTGTGGGAAATCAATATCGCGGTGCTTGCCGTCATTTGCGTGGTCACTCTGACCCTGAAGAAAGGAAAGCACTTCGACGCCGGTCATTGATTCAATCTTTTATTCGTTTTTTGCTTTAAATTGAACGTTTCATTCAATACGGCCGCGCCCTGTGCGGTCAAGTCATCACCAACCCGACATTGCCTCTAATTAACATACCTGCAATTCCATACACTTATAAATTATTTTCACTATACTTCTCGAATGGCACGGTTATTTCATACCTGATAATTAAAAAA
>JAWOJC010000225.1:0-12348 GCA_046484315.1 Smithellaceae bacterium
GTTCTGGCAACCTCGCCGTGCAGACCTTTGCGGACATAGTAACCGGCAATGCCGGATACCATAATCGCGCACGTGACCCAGGAAGCCAAAACGGTATGGATCAGCCGCACCATTGTGGAAGGGTTGAAAACGGCTTCGCAGAAACTCGACAGGATGATGCGTCCCGCCGCGTCGATTTCATAACCGGCCGGGGTCTGCATCCAGGAATTGGCAACGATAATCCAGAAGGCCGACAGATGACCGCCGACGAACACCAACAGGGCGGACAGCCAGTACACCTTCGGAGAAACGCGCTTGCGGCCGAAAATCAGCACACCGATGAAAACGGCTTCCAAAAAAAAGGCCATGATGCCTTCGGCGGCCAGAATCGGTCCGAAGATATCGCCGACCGTTCTGGAATATTCGGACCAGTTGGTACCGAAGGAAAATTCCATGACAATGCCGGTGGCGGCACCGACCACAAAGATCAGCCCCAGCAGCCTGGCGAAGAAATCGGTGATCTTCGCGTACAGAGGGTTCTTTTTGATGAGGTGCAGGGACTCTGATATGAGAATGACCAGCGCTGTGCCCAGTGTCATCGCGGGAAACAAAAAGTGAAAACCGATCGTCAGTGCGAACTGAAGCCGGGCAAGAAGTATCGCGTCCATGAGCACCCTCCGTGACGGGTTAAAGTGGTTGCAGAATATAGAACTCCCGCTCCTTTTTCAATGATTAAAACCCTGTCGCTTTTCCCGATCGCGACGGCGCCGGAATATCATCATGATCCGGAATGGCTCAAAATGAACCGGTCACTCTGCCCATCCGCACCGGCCAAAGTGATACAACGGACAAGCGCATTTGCATACAGGCCAATGGTTTGCGGGTTTTCGCCACACATAGGCACGGGATTTGCTTTGTTTTACTTGACAGATGCCTGAAGTTTTATTAATCAACGAACAGGCATTTTAGCGGATGTGACTTACGCGATAGAGGCAATCTCGCAAAAGAGGGGTAATCGGGATGGACAACTTCGTAAGATGCAAGGCCTGCGGTTACATTTCCCCGCAGGGAAAAATCGGCGATGTCTGCCCGGCCTGCGGTGTTCCGGCCAAAATGTTTGAACCGTATAAGCACCCCGTGTCCATCAAACGGCGCAGAATGCTCGACCTGCATACCCATCCGGTTGCAGTACATTTTCCTCAGGCGTTCGGCCTCACCCTGCTGCTGATTTCCGTCTCCGTGTTTTTCGTGCCTCAGAACATGCAGCGCGATCTGACGGGCGCGGCCCGCGTGCTGTCCTTCCTTCTGCCTTTCTTTGTGATTCTGTCCATCGCCACGGGACTTTTCGACGGCAAACTGCGCTTTCGTAAAATCACGACCCCATTCTTGAAAAAGAAAATCGCCCTGGGGCTGATTTTGTTTTTCATATCCATCGCCCTTTTCGCCCTGGCCCTGTCGGGGCAAATGTTCGTTTCGGCCATGCACATCCTGTTCATAGCGCTTTCGATGGCGGCCGTGGCCTGTGGCGCCCTTTTGGGACTGATCGGCGGGCGCATCCTGGACGCGAAGTTTCCCGGTTAACCCGACCGGCTGTTGTTATAAGACTCAATGTCTGATCCATGTGGTAATACTGTTTTCCAGGAGGTACAAGCTATGTTACGAAATTTCGGGGATGTCCGGCAATTCTTCATGGTCCTTGTGGCATTTGGCCTTTTGTTCAGTTTTCCCGCGCCGTCCGCTCATGCGACGCCGCCTGAAAAAATCGAATTAAAATACAACTACGCCAGCCAGACGCTGCTGGTCATCATCACACATGAATCAAAAAGAAGTAATCACTACATCAAACTGGTGGAAATCAACAAGAACGGATCCATCGTCAGCATGAGCCCCTATGACTCCCAGCCGTCCGGAAACACCTTCACCTACGTCTACCCTATTCCGGCGCTGGATGACGACACTTTTGAAGCCATCGTCACCTGCAGTCAGGGGGACAGTAAAACATCGGATGTATTCACGGTCAGACAATAACATCGTTTTTTCCGAGGAGGGCACCTTATGAAAACAACCTATCATTTTTCGACGCGTGTTTATCTGCTGGTCTTAACCCTGAGCCTGCTTGGCCTGCTGACCAGTCCCGGCCTGATCTATGCCGATTCGCCGCAGGACGTCGTGTTGAGCTACAACATGGAAACACAGGTTCTGACGGTCAGCGTAACACATAAGACAACCTTTACCGGCCTGCACTATGTTAAACAGATTGACATCAAGAAAAACGGTACAACGGTCGGCACATATCCGTTTAAATCCCAGCCCGAGAAAAAGACCTTCACGTCCACCTACGAGGTTCCGGCGGGAACAGGCGACGTTTTAGAAGTCAACGCCATCTGCAATTTACAGGGAAACAAAACCGCGACGCTGACGCTCACGGCCGGTGAAGCGAAAAACTGAATCCGGCCCTGGTCACATCAACTGAGAACCTGCACGGCTCGACGCATAAAAGGCCGGCCCGCGAGGGTCCTTTGTGCGCGGGCCTTTTTTACTTCTTAAGCACCCGCCTTTTCGACAACATCCCCTTGCTTTCCCCCTGAGGATACCTTAAGCTTTCAATACCCTGCCTTTTCCGCCCTTTATGGTTTTTCATAAGAGGAAATCCATGCGACAGGGAAACCAGGTTCAATGGCAAATACACATGTTAAGCAGACAGGCAAAACATATTCGCGGGCTGCGACAGATACAGCCCTGTCATAACAACGGCCGCTCCTTTCCGGAGACGGCAAGCCCTGTCGCATGCCGTCTGCCCGACCCTTTGCTGTATATCCTCCTGATCCTGTGCGTACTAGGCGGATGGACGCTCGTTCCGGCCGCGCACGGGGCCCCGCCGGTTAACGTTGTCGTCGAGGGAATTGACGGAGACATGCGCGACAATGTCGTGGAAGCGCTGACCCTGCCTTACGGCCTGGTCAAAGAAGGGGCGGTAGACACGCTCTGGCTGGATCGTTTCGTCCGCCAGGCAAATCAGAAGGTAATGGCCGCGTTGGAACCCTTCGGTTATTATGCGCCCCGCGTCACCATTCGCCTGCTCTCCCCCGCCCCGGAGCAGTACAGGGTGATGGTGCATGTGGAACCCGGTCCGCCAATCATCATCAGAGACGTTCACGTATCCGTGACCGGCCCCGGCGCATCCGAATCGACGCTTGCCGCGCCGGCCGAAAACTTTCCGCTGAAACCTGGCGACGTGCTTTTGCATCAGTCCTATGAACAAGCCAAAATGGCCCTCCAGGCCCGGGCAGACGCGCTGGGCTACCTGGACGCGCAATACACCACCCATGAAATCCGCGTCGATCCAGCCGCGGGGTCGGCCCGCATCACCCTGCTTCTGGAAACCGGACAGAAATATTATTTTGCCGATGTCACCTTTGAAGGCGCGCCCGACTATCCCGACGCTTTTATGCGGCGCTACATCCCGTTTGCCCCGGGCGATACGTTTTCCTACGCAAAGCTGGCCTCGCTTCAGATCCAGTTGAACAACTCGGAGAGATTCCGCAACGTAACCGTCACAGCGGAAAGGGGCCAGGCACAAGACATACCGGTGCGCGTCCGGCTCACACAGATCCCGAGAAGAAGTGTGAAGCCGGGCATTGGATACGGCACCGATACGGGCGCGAGATTTTCTCTTCGCTACCGCGACCTTAACGTGTTTCACCGGGGACATGAACTGCATGCCAACCTGTTTATCTCAGAACATCTGCAGGGCGTCTCAACCGGCTACATCGTGCCCAGCCATAAAGACATCCGGACGTTTTCATCCGCCCGGATCAACCTTCAGCAAGAAAACGTCACCACCTACGAAAGCAGGCTCATCTCGCTTGAGCTGGCCCGAAACAGAAGCCTGGGCGACGCGCGCGAGGGCGCGGTTTATCTAAGATTTCAACAAGAGGCGTTCACCATCGGGAACCAGGATTCCACCTCGCGTTATGTGCTGCCGGGCGTCCGGTTATCAGGCAATTACTACGACAGCCCTGTCCGGCCCGCGCGGGGATTTCGCTACGCCTTTGACGTGCGCGGCACGCACCGGTCCTTCGGTTCGACCACCGAATTACTGCAGCTGATCGGAGAGGCCAGTCACGTCCTGTCTATGCCCTGGCGCCTTTCCCTGCACACCAGGGCCAAAACGGCCATCACGTTCTTTTCGGACCCGATCGACGACATTCCGCCATCGTTGCGTTTTTTCGCCGGTGGCGACCAAAGCGTCCGGGGCTACGCTTATCAGTCGCTCGGCCCGCGCGACGCATCAGGCCGTGTCATCGGCGGCAAGCACCTGCTGACCGGCGGCGTTGATTTGCAGCGCGCACTTTTCGATCACTGGGCGGTTTCCGTCTTCTACAACGCGGGCAACGCCTTTGATTCGTTCTCCGACGTCACCTTGTATCAGGCGGCAGGCGCTGGCGTGCATTATTATTCGCCGGTGGGCTCGCTGAATCTTTATCTCGCAAGACAACTGGACGTAGAAGATCCCGGATACCGGATTCATTTCACCGTGGGGTTTGAATTTTGAAACGAGTGTTGAAATATCTCATTTCAGGGCTCGCCCTGTCGGCGTTTCTGGCCTGGATGGGCTTTTGCGTCTGGCTTTTCGGCACAACGGCAGGCGCGGTATGGATGATGGAAACTGTATCACGCCACACCACGGTAAAAATTTCTTCGACAGCGATTGAAGGATTTCTGGCAGGCTCGCTGCGTCTGGAGAATCTGGAAATAGTCTGGCCTCAGGGGTCCGCCCGGATACAGAACCTGGCGTGGCGCGCAAGGCCGCTGGATCTGCTGACAGGCCGACTCGGCATGCAGCATGTGACTTTGTCAGAGGTAGAGATTTCGGACCGGACGCCTGAAGCGCCGCCCGAGATTCAATGGCCCGCGGCATCCGGCCTGATCCGGTTTTCCAAAGCAACCATCGAGCGACTGGATATCAGCCGGCTTACTTACCGCCATCTGGAAAAAGAGCCGGTTTATTTGGAGACCTGCACCGCTTCGGTAGTCTGGCAATCAGCGCGGCTTTCCGTCGTCGATCTCCACCTCGCATCCGGCGCGGGCATTTTGGAGGGGAATATTCTGGCGGGATTCGGCCGCCCTTTGCTGGAGATGAATGTTCAGGCGAAACCCACCCGGCCAATCGCCGACCTGGACACATTCCGGCTCAGCGCAACATTTGGCCCCGGGAAACCTCCGGAACAAATAGCCGGAAGCCTGCATCTTACAGGCTCTCTCGATGGGCAAACCGTATGGGACATGACAAGCGATGCCGGCATGACCTCTGACGGATTCCCGCTCCGGAATATGCGCCTGCATCGTCCGGATCAGGAAGGCCAGATCACGGCAACCGGTATGCTGACGCTTTCGGGGCCTGAACCTCACCTGGCTTTTCACGCCGATGCAACGAACATGGATGCCGACCCGCTGGTCAAACTGCCGGGAAAGCTCTCCGGCGCATTGACATTCGCCGGCACGAGCACACAATACGCGGGACACATCACGCTCACCCATCAGGCCAAAGACTGGAAAACCGTTTCTCTGAAAAGCGACTACACAGGCAACCATCATAGTCTGACCCTGCAGGCGCTCCAAGGCGAAGCGCTCAAAGGCACGATTGACGGCTCTCTGCATATCGACTGGCAAAACGACACGGTCATAAGCGGCAGCCTTTCCGGACGGAATTTCGATCCGTCAGTCATCGATGAAAGCTGGACGGGTGTGATTCATTTTGATCTTACCGCCGGTGTGTCCGCCGGGGCACAAAAACCTGTGCAAGGGAACGTCCTTTTCACCCTGCATGAAAGCATGCTGCACGGACAGAAGCTCGTGGGGAATGCGCGCGCGACATTCACAGACAACGATATGCGGATTCAAAACCTGACCCTGCAAGGAAAAGGGTTTCAAATCAGCGCGGCGGGAGCCGTCAATCGTAAACTGGATTTCACAGCAAGGATCGAGGATCTGTCGCGGTTGATTCCGAAAACCGCAGGTTCGCTTTCGGCGCAGGGCTGGGCGCGCTGGCGCGAAGGCAAACCAGGCGGCGTCATCGCGGTACAGGCGCGGAATCTGGCGGCATACGGTTTGGAGATTTCTACGGCAGACATAAAAGCCGCGCTTGAGGATCAGGGGACAACGCCCCTGTCGCTGCGAGCGACGCTCAACAATCTTCGTTTCCGGGGCTTTACGGCCGACGCGCTGACATTAAAGGGCACAGGGTCGCGAGGCGCCCACACGCTTTCCGCCACGCTGCGCCGGAACCGCCACGAAACGCATCTGGCCCTGTCCGGCGTGTACAGTGACGTCGGCTGGCAGGGAAAGATTCTGCGTCTGGACGGAACGGATGAGGCCGGTCCGTGGAAACTGGTCAGGCCCGCAGCGCTGGCCATCTCAGAAAACAGCCTGACGATTGAACCGATGATGATGACAGGCGTGGATGCAGAGACACTCCACATCGCCGTCCGCCTGGACCAGGAGCCTCTGAGCGGCTCACTGGACGCAACCTGGCAAAACCTGAATCCGGCCCGCGCGAATGCCTGGATGCATGAAACGAGGCTCTCGGGTTTGAGCAGTGGAAACATACGCTTAGAATTTCTGCCGGAAAATCACATGACCCTTTCGGGAAAAGCCACGCTTTCGGGAACGATTCAGACCGAAGGGCAATCCATCGGCATCCGGCAAGGCGAGATCACTTATGAGGCAAATGAAAAAGGCACACGGGCCGATGCGGATATCCATCTGACACAGGGAGGCAGGCTTCAGGGCGCTTTTTCTTCACCGGCGCCCGCCCGACCGGCATGGCCGGTTGAAGGTCTGATTGATCTGTCCTGGCGCGACATGGATCTCGGGCCGCTTTCGGCCTGGTTGCCCCGCCAGGGCAAACTGACCGGCCTTGCGGCAGGCAAAGCATCGGGTAAGCTGCTGCCCGGCCTTCATTTCGATCTCACAGGCCGGACATCTGTTGCGCAATCCAAATTCACCTGGCAGGGAGAAAGGGGCGATGTCAGCGTCGATCTGCGGCAGGCGTCCCTTGACTGGACCTGGCGCGAGGAAACCCTCAAAGGCGCATTCAGCCTGACTTTGGCGGAACATGGCAAACTGCGGGGCCTTTTCAATCTGCCGATCGCCGCACGATACCCGATTGTCTTGGACACCACCGCAAAGATGGAGGCGTCGCTTGCGGGACAGGTGCGTGAAAAAGGATCTCTCGGTGTACTCTTTCCCGGGCTGATCCAGGAAAGCCGCGGGGATCTGGATGTGGATTTAAAGATGCGCGGCACCGGGGATGCACCGGAGATTCTCGGCCGCGCCCGGTTGTCCGGGGCGGGAGGCTACCTGCCCGGCGCGGGCATTACCATCAGGGACGCGCAGATGGCCGTGCGTCTCGACCAGAACACGATTCACATCGATTCCTTCCGGGCCGCTTCCGGTCCCGGTCATATCGAGGGCGCCGCCGTCATTCGAACGAGCGGATGGCGGGTGACAGACTATGAGGGGCATCTTGACGGCTCGCGGTTTCAGACGATCTACCTGCCGGAGCTTCAGGTACAAACATCGCCCAAACTGACATTTTCCGGAACAACGGATAAATTGTCCGTGCGCGGAGAAGTTCTGCTGCCCCAGGTTTCGGTGATCGGCACACCCTCCCGGGGACCGGTTACAGCCAGCCCGGATGTCATTGTCGAAGGAAGAACGGCGGCCGCCAAAAGGGATCTTCCCCTCGACATGGACGTGGATATCCGGCTGATCATGGGCGATCAGGTTTTATTTCAGGCCGGTGGCATTGATGCGCAACTGGCCGGCGGCATTGATCTTAAATTTCAGAATCTGGATAAAATCGGCGGACACGGTGAAATCCGCGTCGTGCAGGGCCGCTTCCGCACGTACGGCGTGAATCTTAACATTGTTCGCGGGCGCCTTTTCTATGCCGGCGGGCCGATCAACCAGCCAGCCGTAGACGTCCTGGCTCTGCGGACCGTCGGCGATGTGCGCGCCGGTGTCATCGTCAGCGGGATGCTTCCCCACCCTGTGGTCAAGCTGTATTCCGAGCCCTTCATGCAAGACATGGATATTCTGGCCTACATCGTCCTGGGGCACCCGCTCGGCAGCGACAGCGCGCAGGCCAACCTGATGATCATGGCGGCAGGCGCGCTGCTCACCTCAACGCAAGCTGAAAAGGTGCTAAGGGAGATGAAAAACCGCCTGGGGCTCGACACGTTTCAAATAGCGGAAACAACGATGGCACAAAATAACTTGATGGGGTATAAGCGCATTGACATCGCGCAGGCCGGCACTCAGGCGCAGGGCAATGTGACGGAAACCATGCTGGTGGTGGGCAAGTACCTGACCCCCAAGCTTTATATCAGCTATGGCCGCGCGCTTTTTTCCGGCGGCAACTTATTATTGCTACGCTACGATCTGTCTAAAAACTGGCAGGTCGAAAGCCAGACGGGAACCGAAAGCGGCATCGATATTTACTACAAGCTGGAATTCAACTGACCGGAAGCGAAAAACGGATGGAACAAAAACCATTGGATATCGTCATTGAGGGCGGAACCGCGCTGACCTTGTCTGCGGGCATGGAGATCATCGAAAACGCCCTTGTCGGCATTGACGACGGCCGCATCGTTCTGGTGCGGAAGGGCGATCCTTCCCGCCCCGCGCCAAAAGCATCCAGGCATATCGACGCAACCGGCTGCCTGGTCATGCCCGGCCTGATCAATACGCATACGCATCTGCCGATGGTCTGCTTCAGGGGCATGGCCGACGACCTGCCGCTGATGGACTGGCTGACCCGCCACATCTTTCCGGCGGAGGCGCGTTTCGTCAACAAACAAATGGTTTATGACGGCACCACTTTGGCGCTTGCGGAAATGATCCTCTCCGGCACCACCACCCTGTGCGACGGTTACTTTTTTGAAAATCAAATTGCCGAAGCCGTGCAGGCCTGCGGCATGCGCGCGGTGGTTTCACAGGGCTTTGCCGATTTTGCCACGCCGGATCATCCCAAATTCGAAAAAATGATGGCGGCCGCCCTGCGTTTTGTCGAACGCTGGCAACCCTTCGCCCCGATGATCACACCGGCGTTTTTCTGTCATTCTCCCTACACCTGTTCGCCGCAAACGCTGGTCAACGTCAAAGACGCGGCCCGGGAGGCGGACATTCTCTACCTGACGCACCTGCTGGAAAATCAGGACGAAACCGGCGTGATCGAAGCGCGCTACGGCAAGAAGCCTGTGCGGCACCTGCTGGATCTGGGTGTGCTGGACAACCGGACCATTGCGGTGCACTGCAACTGGCTTTCCGAAGAAGACATGGCTGTGTTTGCCGATCTGGGCGTCGGCGTCGCGCACAATCCGGCCAGTTCCATGAAACTGGCCGCGGGCGTCGCGCCGATTCCGAAAATGCTGGCAAAAGGAATTACGGTGGGCCTGGGCACGGACGGGGCCGCCAGCAACAACGGGCTGGATCTGTTCGGCGAAATGAATATGGCGGCCAAGATTCACAAAGTCATCACGCTCGACCCCACTGTCATGGACGCACAAACCGTCGTGCGGATGGCTACCATCGAAGGCGCGCGCCTTTTGGGTCTGGAGCACCTGACCGGCTCTCTCGAAGTCGGAAAACAAGCGGACATCATTTTGGTGGATATGAACCAACCGCATCTCACCCCTTTGTATAACCCCTACTCGCAACTGGTTTACGCCGCACGCGGCGCGGATGTTAAAACCAGCCTCATCAACGGAAAAATCGTCATGGAAGACCGCCGTCTGCTCACCTGCGATCCTGCAGCCGCCATGTACAACGTTCGTCGTATCGCATCGAGCATTCAGGCCGAAAGCAAAACCTCCGAAATAGCATAGTTATTGACCGACCCGAATCTCCGTCAGCGGGCCTGAACCTCTTTTTCATAAAAAGAAATGACCAAAAATCCGGTTGAAAGCAAACCGGTTTTATGCCATGCATATTCGCCACAGAGAAAACTATTTCCATAGGTATCATTCCGTAAGATGAAGCAAAATGCCGCCGTGGCGGCGAAGCAAGTGACCGTTTAAACCAAAGAGGTTCATCCCTATGCAGGACAACATTCTTTTACAAAACGCGCTGCTTAGCGCATTTCCAACAGCCGACAGTTTTATTGACTTCAAAGAAAACGACCGGGACATATCACGTCGCGCCATCCCCGGCATTCTGAAATACGCGGCCAGACATAAGATCATCGATGCGGAAAAGGAAGAAGCCTTCATCGATTTTCTGCGCAAAAACGCACAGCCCCCGTCGGACAAACCTCTTCAGGCCGGACTGACCTTTTCCGACATCCTGGACATTCTCTCCGGCAATCTTTCCGTCAACGCCCTGATCGCGCAGTTGGAAATCACGGCCAAGGATCTGGCGCTGCCCGAAATTCAGGCCCCGATGATCACACGACTGAAAAAGAAATTTGTCATCAACACGCCCAAGAAACGCGCGATGCTGAGAATCCTGGCATTTAAGCTGGCCCAGAAATGCCCCGACCTCAACTGGAATTATGAAGTGCTTTTGCAGTTGCCGGTCATCTCAAATGCGGAAATCGAGCCCGCAAATGAAACGGCGGGCGTCACGATCACCTTTCATTTGCAGGGCCAGGGCGAAATCATTGTGCCCGCCGACGTGGCCTGGCTGAAAAGTGAACTGACCGACTGCATCGACTACCTGAGACTGGAGAGCCATGTCAACAAAAGGGTGATCGAAACGATCGGCGCTACCTCATTCTGTCTGCGGTCTCCGAAAAAAGCAGGCCCGCTCGATGAACCGAGGCTCTACAATGATGCCGTCCGCAATCTCATGGCCATCGCCCACCAGATGGCCGCGCGCTGGCTTCTGTCTTCGCACAGCAGTCCGCAGAAAAAATTAATCATCATCGTCTACGCAGGGGTAATGGCTGAATCCCACTTTATCATTCAACAGATTCTTGAAGTCAACCTCACGGCCGAATCCGGCATTTACCTGACGGACTTTGCCCGCCTGTGCGCCCTTTACGCGTCGGTGAAAGTCGGTATTGAACTTTACGCGAAGCACCCCCAGCGGCTGGCCGGTTACAGTGGCGATATCTGGTCGATCAGTCACTTTCTGTCGTACAGCTACTACGATTACATCCCCTGCCTGCTGGAGGAGCGGATGCTGCCCAGAACCACCGCGGAAGCGTCTTACGAGGACTTCAAGCGCGCGCTGCATTTTCCTGAGCAGGCAGGACAAAGCACGTTCGGCGCCATCGGCGCCATGCACCGCTACCCGCAAAGCGCGCTGCTCTTGACCGAAATCGCCAAGGTGCTGCGCGCCCGGCGCATGCCCTTTGAAGCGGATGCAGTGCTTTCCAACCTGCTTTTATCGAACCCGCGGAATCTCGTGGCGCGCCTGATGCGAATGCTGATTTATTCCAATATCGCCCAGTCACAGCCCGATGCGATCTCCTCGGATATGGCTTTTGAGCGGGCCGGTGCGGAAGGAGATTTCATTGTTGAATCCTGTGAACCGGAAAGCGACATCTGGCATGAAATCGGCGTTCTTCACTTCAGCCGCGCGATCAAATACCTGAATTTTCTGCGGGACAAGAATCCGGCCACACGCAGACACCTTACCCGTGAGGATGTGATGCTTCACTTAAACGCGGCCAGGCGCGCATTTCTCAAAAGCATGACCGTTTCGGCAACCGGCAAGGCCACCCATTCCCTATACATGTTCGTCTACACCTTGTGCCTTATCGATCTTTTTGCCATCGACGACCGGACCGTCGGAAAGTCAAGAAACAACAGCGCGCATCCTCAAAATTCAGGCATCTTCCACAATGTCGTCACCCGCGTTTTCCGCAACATCGGCTGGCTTAGAGACGACCTTCCCCAAGGCCAGCAAAAGTTGGAAAAAACCTTTCAGAACATGCTTTTGACTTTAAATCTGGTCATCGCCCGGTATGAAAATCTGGTCTTGTGCCGCAGCAACATTCCCCACATGAAATACATGTTCGCAATGATTCTTTGGGATTCCGCACCCGCCATCACGCCCCAGATCTGCCTTTTAACGCTTGAGTGGCTTAGAATCGCCCGCAGGGAAACGGAAAAGCTGGTCAAGGACAACATC
This sequence comes from Smithellaceae bacterium, assembly GCA_046484315.1. Classification (GTDB taxonomy): domain Bacteria; phylum Desulfobacterota; class Syntrophia; order Syntrophales; family Smithellaceae; genus UBA8904. The sequence goes on from JAWOJC010000225.1 coordinate 12,121, forward strand.
TCCGTCTATCATGTCCTCACCGGCACCATCAGCGCTGAAAAATTCCTGGCCCACATTTCCGAAACGATGGATTTCATCTGCAAACACATCAGCGAAGAAGACTTAACTCAGGGAAAAGATACTCCTCAGATGCGCACCGGGCTCAAGGAACTGTCCAAAGCCAAGCTGATGCTTCTGGAGATTGACCGATCACAGGCGGAAATGATGGTCCTGTGCGCCTGACGCGCG
>JAWOJC010000279.1:0-15298 GCA_046484315.1 Smithellaceae bacterium
CGGTCGGTATTGTCTTTGCTGACCTGAGACAGGGCAGAAATACCCAGATCGATAATTTCTTCGTTGGTGGCCTTGGTCACGGTGCCCTTTTCAATGTTTTCCAGAATTCTCGTCAGTTGTTCGCCCAGGAATACGGAAATAATGGCCGGGGGGGCTTCATTGGCGCCCAGCCGGTGGTCGTTGCCGTAAGAGGCGACGGCGGCCCGCAAAATGTCGGCATGTTTGTAGACGGCGCGAACCGTGGCAATCAAAAAGACGAGGAAGGTTATGCTGTCCTGCGGGGTCTTTCCGGGATTGAGCAGGTTGTTGTCATTGTTGTCGGATAAAGACCAGTTGACATGCTTGCCCGAGCCGTTGATCTTGGCGAAGGGTTTTTCATGCAGCAGCGCGGCCAGCCTATGTTTTTTGGCGACATATTTGAGCGTGTCCATTACCAGCTGATTATGATCCGCAGCAACGTTGGCCTCTTCGTAAACGGGCGCGATTTCATACTGGCTGGGCGCGACTTCATTGTGACGCGTCTTGGCCGGCACGCCGAGTTTGAAGAGCTCTTCTTCTACGTCATGCATATAGGACGAGATGCGCTCTTTGATACTGCCGAAATACTGATCTTCAAGTTCCTGCCCTTTGGCCGGAGGTGCGCCGATGACGGTGCGTCCGCCCAGCACCAGATCCTGACGTTTGTAAAAGTAATCCATATCGATCAGGAAATATTCCTGTTCCGGACCGAGATTTGAAAAAACTTTCTTAGCGTTTTTCACACCCAGCAGCTTGAGCATGGCCACAGCGCTTTTACTGAGGGACCGGATCGACCGCAACAGCGGCGTTTTCTTATCCAGCACCTGCCCCGTATAAGAGATGAAGGCGGTGGGAATGCACAGGGTTGTGGAAATGCCGTTCCTTTTAATGAAGGCGGGCGAAGACATGTCCCAGGCCGTATAGCCGCGGGCTTCAAACGTGGCGCGGATGCCGCCGGAGGGGAAAGAAGAGGCGTCCGGTTCACCCTGCACCAACTGCTTGCCGGAAAAACGTTCAATGACTGCGCCGGGACCGCAGGGATCGGCAAACGCATCATGCTTTTCAGCGGTGATGCCGGTCATCGGCTGGAACCAGTGCGCGAAATGGGTCGCGCCTTTTTCCAGCGCCCATTCCTTCATCGCGTGCGCGACCACATTGGCTGTTTCGGCATCGAGCGTCTTGTCTTCGTTGATCGCGTCCATCAGTCTTCTAAAGGTGTCTTTGGGAAGCTTTTCCTTCATCACCTTGTTATTAAAAGTGTCTTCTCCGAAATACTGCGATACGGGAACAAATTTTTCTTTTTCGATAACATAGTTTCTTTCCGCAGCGAGAGTGGGGTTTGTCTTTTTCATGGTTTCTCCATCCTTGTTTAATGAAATGTTTGTTTATTCCAAAGGCGCATTTTCTGCAAGCTCCCAAACGCCGGTGGGACAGGCGCCTGCGCAGAACCCGCAGCCGATGCAACGTTCACTATCCACGACATACTCAAATCCGCCGGCGGGGGTCTGCGCCCGTGAAATCGCCTTTTGGGGACAGATTTCTTCGCACATGCCGCAGTCCCGACAGGCACCGCACGATGCGCAATTGGTTGCGCAGGACGCCGTGTCGGCAAACGTCCCGATCCGGGGATCGAAATACTGCATTTTAATCCGCTCATAGGCAATCGGCGGCAGCTTGTCGTAGGTTTCAGCCGCGCCGCGCAGCAGATCGTCGATCGACCGGGCGGCGATCCGTCCCGCACCGATGGCGTCGGTGAGCAAGCCCGGCCGCACGGCGTCGCCTATCGCGTATACCTGAGGATCGCTCGTGGCATATGTGTCGTCTACCACGATAAAGCCCCTTTCCGTGGCGATTTCCGAAGGCAGGAAGGATAAATCCGGCATGTCGCCGACAGCGACAATGACCGTATCCGCCGGCAGCACTTCGCCGTCGGTCAACTCAACGCCCGCATCGGTCACCGCTTTCGTGAAGCGCGGCCACAGAAAAGTCGCGCCTGCCGCTTCCGCGTGTTTTCGCTCCACGCCAAAGGAAGCGGGTTCCTGAACATCAATCAGCACCACATTTTTTGCACCCAGCCGGAACGCTTCCGTGGCCGCGTCACAGCCGACATTACCGGCGCCGATAATGACGACCTTTTCGCCGACTTTCGCACAATCAAGTTTGCTTTGCTGAAGGAACTCCAAAGCGGTCAGCGCTTTTTCCATCCCCGGCATGTTGAGCTTGCGGGGAAGGGATGCGCCGGCCGCGATCACGATATAATCATTGTCGCTTTTCAGCTTCAAAAACTGCTCCCGGTTTAAAGGCGATCCCAGATGCACCTGACGGATGTTTTTTGCGAGCCTGTTGATTTCATGCTCCACCACCTCCGTGGGAATGCGGCTTTTGGGAATCGAGTCCGTGATTTTGCCGCCCAGCTGCTTTTTGCCTTCCAGAATAACGGTTTCATGGCCTTTGAGCCATAACTGCCAGGCCACGGAAAGTCCGGATGCGCCGCCGCCGATGACGGCCACCTTTTTGCCGGTGGCGGGCTGTGGCGTCGGTTCCTTGGCCGTAAGCGAAGCTTTGCCCAACAGGGTTACATCCACCGCCTGAAGGCTGACCAGATGACGCGTGCAGCTCTGCATGCAGAGGTTCGGGCAAAGATAGCCGCAAACCGTCGCGGGGAAAGGCGAGTATTGCAGCGCCAGATCGACCGCTTCGTCCATTTTGCCCTGACGGATGAGCTCCCATCTTTTCTGCACGGGAATGCCCGAAGGACAGGCCGCCTGACAGGGCGGCAGGTATTTTTCATTGGCCCACACGGGCACGAACCGCCGCAGGTTACCTGCGGGTACCAGTTCAATCGGTGATCGGTCCAGACTCGATAAATCGCCGATCACACCGCCCCGACCCAGTTCCGCATCCCAGATATCCTTTCGGAAACGCGCCATCGGACGCGCGGCGCGCGCGAGTTTTTCCGAAGGTTTTCTGGCGACCAGCAGTTGCCATTCTTCGCGGTGCGAAGCCAGCTGATCGAACAGGTACTGTTTGCCGATCGCCTGTAAAAAACGTTTCATGCCGGTTTGCAGCCACTGCCATTCCTCTTCGGGGAGAACCTCCAGCAGCTTGGCGTCCGCTTTGCTGTAAGCTTCCTGATGACCGCGGAAGAAAATTTTTCCTCCCACCATCCCGACGCACGGCCGGTAGCCCAGTATATTTTTTTCCGCTTCGGCGCCTCCGCCGCAAACCACGGCGATACCGCCCGCCATGAATTCGGCGAAAGAGTCTCCCACTTTGCCAAATACCCAGAGTTCGGGTGGCTCAAAGCGGGGGTTGTGTTTGGTCATGGTCATGCCGCGCGCGCCGATGTCGCCGTCGATATATACTTTGCCTTGCGCCATGGCATTGGCCGCGCCGTTGGTCGCGTTGCCGTGGACGATAATTTCGGCGCCGGCGTTGAGCCAGCCTATGTCATCGGATGCGGGGCCGAAGACTTCAATGGTCGTGTTGGCAAAACCCATCGACCCCAGACGCTGCCCGGACGTTCCCAGCACATCCACTTTAATGGTATCGGCCACACCCTTCCAGAGGCGGCCACCGATGCCGTGTTGGCCGTAGGCCGTCACTTCAATTTGACGATACCCGTTTTCGACGGCCTTCTGGATACGCTCTTCGAGGATACGCGACTCGACGCGGAGATCGTTTTCCACGCCGGCGATTTTTATGGTGTCTTTTTTTGTCATGACTCTTCCTGCATTCCCATCTTATAGTACGTACTTGATATTGAGTCTTTCGGCCGCGTCCGCGTCATTGATGCCTAAAGCATCCGACATGCCGATTGGCAGCGATGTGGAGCGGCCCAGCGGCGCGACGATTTTTTTGAGTTCCGTGTCAAAGCTCACGTACATATCCACCACCCGTTGCGCGACCTTCTCCGGATCGAGCCTCCGGTCGAGCCGCGGGTCCTGCGACGTGATGCCTTTGGGGCACACGCCGATGTTGCAGACGTTGCAGCGGTCCCCCTCGGAGCCCAGACAGCCGGCGGCCGCCTGCATGACATATTTTCCGGTCTGAACGCCGCTTGCGCCCATCATGATCAAAGCGGCGGCATTGGCGGCCAGATTGCCGTTTTTGCCGATGCCCCCGCCCGCGAAAAGGGGAATCTCGTTTTGTTTGCCCAGTTTCACCAGGTTCAGATACGCGTCGCGCAGGTTGCTGGCGATGGGATGACCCATGTGATCCATCGACACATTGTAGGCAGCGCCCGTCCCGCCGTCTTCGCCGTCTATGGCCAGGCCCGCGGCGTAGGGATTACGGGTGAGATTATTCAGGACAGCCATGGCGGTGCTGGTGGCGGAAATCTTCGGATAGACCGGTACGCGGAATCCCCAGGCCATGGACATGGACTGGATCATCTTGGCCACCGCTTCTTCGATGGAATACTTTGTCTGGTGCGTCGGCGGACTGGGCAGGCTGATGCCCTGCGGTACACCGCGGATCGCGGCTATGAGCTTGTTGACTTTGTACCACATCAAAAGGCCGCCGTCGCCGGGCTTGGCGCCCTGGCCGTATTTAATTTCAATTGCGCACGGGTCTTCTTTCATCTGCGGCAGGCTGTGGATGATTTCGTCCCAGCCGAAATAGCCGCTGGCAATTTGCAGAATCACGTATTTCAAAAAGCGCGATTTCAGCAATCTGGGCGGGCAGCCGCCTTCACCGGTGCAAACGCGGACCGGCATGCCGAGTTCCTCATTCAAGTAGGCCACGCCCATCTGCAGTCCTTCCCACATGTTCGGGGAAAGCGCGCCGAAGGACATCGAACCGATGACCAGCGGATAAATTTCACGCACCGGCGGCATCCAGCCCTGCTCCCGGGTGACTTTGAGCATTTCTTCCGGTGGTAAAACCCGTCCGAGCAGGGTTCGCAATTCGAATTCATGGCGTCCCGCGTCCAGCGCCGGGTCGGTCAGCATCGAAATGCGGACGAATTTGATTTTGTCCAAAACGCTGTCTGTATTGTTCCTGCGGCCGCCGCGTCGGCGGGGTTCACCGCCCTGGTTGACATGAAAACGCAGCTTGTCGACGCCTTCGGCATGGGCAGGCGCGATCGCGCCGTTGGGGCAAACGAGCGTGCACATGCCGCAGCCGACGCAGGCGTGCGCCGGGTCTGTGCGCTGGTCGATGCCGTGATAAATGGAAAAAAGATTGCCCGGTCGGGTCTCCAGGCCCGCGGGTGTCGAGAGCGTGCGTTTGCGGTGCACGCCCAGATCAATGGCGCGCACGGGGCAAACGGCGGTGCAGCTGCCGCACAATGTGCACTTATCCTTGTTCCAGAGAATCTGCCAGGGCAGATCTGTGGTGCTTAGTGTAGATGGGGTAATGCGTCCCACTGGTTCCATTTTTCTATCTCCTGCCGCCCGTGGCGGACCAAAACAGTTTCATATTTCATAGGTTGATAATCGAGATTGATGTCCCGCTCGGGGATGGCTGCGTCCAGGCCGCACATCTCCGATGAAAAAGCGAAAATACCCGGTCGGCCACCGACCACGCCCGGGCGCAGTTTTTTGGAATCCTGCACCATGAACATGGACTTGTCCGGCAGGCAGCCGATCACGCAGTTGGGCCCGTCGATGATCAGAGGCCTGCAGCTCTGCTTTAAATTTCTAAGCAGGTTGCCGTCGGGATGACGGGTGAGTTCTTCGTCTTTGAGCGGCGTGATGATATGTTTATACATCTCCATGCCCAGTCCGAGCTTGTTTTGCATATAGTGAAGGATGTGCGCGAACACCTCCGAGTCGGACTGGTAGCCCGCGTAGCCCGGAAAATTGCGCGACATCAGAAACTCGCGGATCGGCACAAACGCTGTATTTTCGCCATTGGTCATTGTGGACATCCCCTGGATAAAGAAGGGGTGGCAGGCGTAAATATCGATCGAGTAATTTGTGTTCTGGCGCCCCTGACTCAAGATGGTGCGCGCCGACAGTTCCTTGCGGTTCAGCCCCAGGTATTCGGCCACGGTTAAGGGGTCGCCGACCTCCTTGATCATAATGACATCCGGCCAGAAGCTGAAGATCAGCATGGACTTGTCTTTTTCGCCCATTTCGCGCAGCCGGAGCTGCACCATCATCAGACGAAACTGGATTTCCTCCTGGCTTAAGCCTTCCCAGTCGGCGGGGTATTCATAAACGCGGATGACATAATTATCGCGTTTGGGTGTTCCCGATGGCGTCGGTTTAGTCGGACGGAAAGACAGCTTGTATTTGACCATGAAATCCATATCGATCATGAAGCGGTCAAGCGCTTTGATCCCTTCATTGGAAAATATTCCGGAAAGAATCGGCTCATTTTTATATTTTTCAAACTCACCGCCCAGATCCGTCAGAAACAATCCGACACCCGAGCCATCATGCCCTTCCTTCATCACATTAAGGGCGTTGATGGCCACCATCGGTGACAGAGGTTCATTGCTGGTAACCGAAAACAAACGACACATATAAAAATCCTCCCTAAACGCTAAGCGGCCCTACCGTCGGCCCGCAGATGAACAATTGCTAAAGTCATGCCAGAGCGGCGAACGGACATGATTGTGTTTAATTGCCCGTTATCCGGTCTTTTTTGCTCAGCGGGGCAGCTGAATTCTTTCTATCGCAGAACAATTTTGTCACTTTCGTAAATCTGAGAACATTATTGTTCCGTTATTCTTTTTTGTCCCGTCTGCTCTAGAGGTTTTCAGCGCAACTGCCGGACAAAAACGTTTCTCAGTGCTCGGAATCTTTGCCTTTTTTGCGAAAATGTTTCGGATCAAGCCCCATTTTCGATATTTTGTATTGAATAATGCGCTTGGTCGTCCCCAAAATTTTGGCCGCCTTGGTCTGATTGCCGCCTGTTTCTTCCAGCGCGTCAATGATCAGCGATCTTTCCTGTGCCTCGACAACCGACGACAGCTTGCTGCGGTCCTTGCGATCCAGCTCTCTTTCTTTGAGCTGCAAAGATGGCGGCAGGTGGACGCAATCTACCAGATCCGTCTTGGTCATCAGTACCGCGCGCTCCATACAGTTTTCCAGTTCACGGACGTTGCCCGGCCACTTGTGCGACAAAAAGACTTCGATGGCCGGCGTAGAAATCCGTTTGACATGCTTACCCATTTCCTTGTTGTACTTAAGCAGAAAATGATCCGCCAGTAAAATCACATCGCTGCCGCGTTCGCGAAGCGGGGGCAGGTAGATGGGAAACACGTTGAGGCGGTAAAACAAATCCGCCCGGAAACGTTCCGACAGAATATCCTGTTCAAGATTGCGGTTGGTGGCCGCGATGATCCGCACATTGACATGAATCACCCGTGACGAGCCCAGTGGCTGAAAGCGTTTTTCCTGCAAGACGCGTAAAAGCTTCACCTGCGCGGCGGCGGAAAGTTCACCCACTTCATCGAGAAAGATCGTACCGCCGTTGGCTTCTTCAAAGCGGCCACGGCGCGTTTGCAGCGCTCCAGTAAACGCGCCTTTTTCATGGCCGAACAGCTCGCTTTCGATGAGCGTGTCAGGTATCGCCGCGCAATTGACCTGGACCATGGGTCCGCCTTTGCGCGGTGAATTATTATGGATGGCGCGCGCTACCAGCTCCTTGCCTGTGCCTGTTTCGCCCGTAATCAAAACGGTGGTGTTGGAATCGGCCACCTGCGCCACCAGGCCGAAAACTTCCTGCATGGGTTTGGAATGACCGATGATTTCCATGGAGGGCGCCCGGTTCTGGCCGACAATTTTGCGCAGACGGCGGTTTTCTTCTTCCAGCGCGCGGATATAGACGGCTTTTGCCATCAATTCGGCAACCGCTGAGAGCATGGCCAGCTCCTTGTCCAGATTTTCCACCTGCAGCGCTACTTTGTCCGCGGATAAAACACCGACCACGCGCGCGTCATACATAATGGGAACACATAAAAAGGATAGTTCGGCCCGGTTTAAGTGACGTCTGGCTCCCGTGCGGTCCAGAAAATGCGTTTCCTGACCGAGGTTGGCCACCGCCATGGGACGACCCGTTTCCGCCACCTTGCCGGTAATGCCTTCACCCGGTTTATAAGTGACCTCAAGGCCGTCAATATTGACATCGTGGGCAATGTCCAGCCAGGCTTGCTGCTTATCACGGTCCAGAAGGGAAATCATGCCGCGCTGCATGCCCAGTCGCGAACTCATTTCCGTAAGAACCTGTTCCAGATGGTCTCGCAAGTCTCCCGGCTGCGCGAGAATTTTCGCGATCGCATGCAGGGCCGCCAATTCTTCATAACTGTGAATGCTCAATGTTTTCTTCCTCGAAAGATAATGGTCTTAAAGCCCGTCTCACGTCCGGCCCAAGGGACCTGATGTGAATTTTGTTACAAAATTGTTCTAATAGCAACAATTATTTTATGTTCGTTTAGAGCTACTGCAAGGAAAAGACCAACTGCCGAACAAGTTTGTAAAAAATAAAAAGGATTATTGAATAAATGATGTGATCTGCTAATATGCATTTGCATTTCATTATGGTTTAAAGGCGGAAAATCATGGAAACCTTTCTTTCCATCGCCATCGGTATCGGGTTGGCCGCGGCGTGCGGGTTCAGAGTATTTGTCCCGCTTTTAATCCTGAATATCGCGGCGTTTACGGGATATCTGTTTCTGCCCGATGGATTTGCCTGGATGGGCAGCCCCTACGCGACGATTGCCTTTGCCGTGGCGACGGTTTGCGAAATTCTGGCCTACTATGTTCCGTGGCTGGATAACGCTCTCGACACCATTGCAACCCCCGCGGCAATGATTGCCGGAACGATAACGTCCGCGGCCGTTTTTACGGATATTTCTCCTTTCCTGAAATGGACGATGGCGCTGATTGCCGGTGGCGGCATCGCGGGATTTGTGCAGGCGTCCACCGTCCTGCTACGCGGGAAGTCCTTACTTTTCACCGGGGGAGCCGGCAACCCTGTTATGTCTACGCTGGAATTGGTTTTTGCCATGACCCTGGCATTGCTGGCGCTTTTCGCCCCTGTGCTTGCTTTGGTCCTTGTCGTGGGCTTTGTGTTCTGGGCCCTGCGAAAAATGGCAAAGCGCCTGTGGAAAAGACAAGGGGAGACGAATCATCCGTGCTAGATGATCGGAAAAAAACAGGTTTCTGCTGACCATTGGACGCATTGCGTCAGAATATTTTTTTCAATATAGTTTCCAAAAAAAGGAGTTCTTCTATGTTTGTTATCGCCTTTCTGGGTGTGACGGCGCTTTGCTGCGCGGTTCACCTGTTCATCAAGCGAAAAAAATGGTCATCGCGTATGCTGGTGGACGTTCTTCTGCTCTATGTTCTGTTGATCAACGTCGGACTTGCCGGCCTGCTTGCTTTTTACGGGCATGCTTTTCGTTCCGATCAGGTGGCGGCGTCCATCGGCTGGGCGGCGGGCAGCCCTTTTCAGCTTGAAGTCGCGATGACGAACCTTGCCTTCGGTGTTCTGGGCGTACTTTGCATCTTTTTTAGGGAGGAATTCTGGCTGGCCACCGGCATCGGATATGCCGTATTTCTTTTCGGCGCTGCTTTTGTCCATCTTCGTGAAATCATTTCAGCGGGCAACTATGCCATCAATAACGCGGGGCCTATCCTTTATATTGGCGATATCGCGATTCCTTTGCTGATTCTTGTTCTGCTGCTGATCAAATGGCGAATGAAACCTTCCGGTGTATGAAGTCAAAAGTCGCTTTTTTGGCCTTGAGGCAGACGAACTTTCGACATTGAATCCGGCAGCAATGCCTTGGAATGCTGTGTCGCTAAGTGTCCAAGGTTTCTTTCGTGCCTCTGCCTGTTCTTCCAGGATGATCGGCTTTTTTTAAAAGCGGTTTGCACCGAGGTGGAACGTTTTTCTGACCTGATCCGTTTCGGCGAATCCGTGTAAGCTGCAAAACCAAGACATTCTTTTTAAAGAGAATCGCGCGAAGAATCAATAAGTAATTATGAGATCAGCATAAAACGATGGCGCGTAGCAGATCCTGTTTACTTGCGGAAATACCGGGACGGACCGGTAAGCGCCTGCCAATGGCATTCCTGAAACAAAGAGGCGCAATGCTCAACGGTATCGCCCCGTCCCTCTTGCGTGTTTCTTTTGGTGTCGCGTGGATTAGCGCCCAGTTCCGCCCAGAAAAGGTTTGCGCCGGCCAGCGCGCCCAAGGTGCAGGGTTCGTGTGTGCAATTGCCGATAACCGTGCGCGGCATGGCTAGACGCACCACGGCAACGATTTGGGCCATGCGCAGCTCAGTGATCATTCCGCGTTTTGCGATGCTTGTTTTCGGTATGGCAATGCGCCGGGCCGCCCCGCTGAAGCAGGGATTGAATGATGCCGTATATTGAATCATCTCCGCGAGTTCCTCGTTGGTGTGCTCAGGGCCGATCGGCTCCACGCAGGTGCCGACGCCGAGGCCCGCTTCCTGGAAATTCCGGATGCTGGTTTTTCTTTTTTCCGGGGGGATATTTGTGTCTTTTCCCTCGCGCAGGCGCAGGGCGTGATAGACACCTGCGTAACCCGCATGGCGCAGACGCTTCGCGTTTTTCAGTGTCTGATCTCCGACGTTGGCAATCAGGGTGGTTTGCGGGTTCAGGTGGCGGCGGATTTCCGCGCTCATGTCCAGAAATTTGTCGAAATCATAAGTGGCGGTGGTCATGACGTAAATAGCATTGGCTCCGGCAGCTTCAAGCTGCTTTGCGTAAGCCGTCGCTTCGTCCGGCGTAATTTGAAATTCCTCATGAAATACATCGTTGACCTTGGCAAAAGAGCAAAACAGGCATTGCCGGGGGCAGGGAGCCAGATTGAGGGCAAACTGCGCGTGGATTTCCGCCTGACCGTTTGAGAGTTCCCCGGCAAGGCGTCTGGCTTCGGCCATGACTAAGTAAGTTTGCGCTGAGTCGGCAGGCAATGCTAAAAGATTTATCAGTTCTTGTTTAGACGGTGATTCACCGTTTTGGCTCTTTTTTATGATCTCGTGAACGTTCATAAACCGGACGCCTTTCTGTGCGGAAGAAGCTATAGAATCCGTGTGAAAGTATCTTTTTGCGGATTGTTTGTCAATTCCGTCTTGGTGCAGGGCACCGGAAGTTCCGGTTGAATAATCTCATGGCTTGGTTTATGTTGCGGCATCCGCACAAAACAAGGGGATAGTAAGGATTTGAAAAGGCTATGGGTTTAATACGTTTGTTGATGAGTGATCCGGTCGCGTTTGTGATGCTGGCCGTGCTTTTGTTGTATTCCGTGATTCTGCACGAGCTGGCGCACGGCTGGGTGGCCTACCGGATGGGTGATGCCACGGCCAAGTGGTTAGGAAGGCTGACGCTCAATCCGATCAAGCATCTCGACCCGATCGGGACAGCCGCGCTGATGCTGATCGGTTTCGGCTGGGCCAAACCGGTTCCGGTCAATCTGGAAAATATTCCCGCAGCCGACCGACGCAAGGGATTGATCCTGGTTTCCGCAGCCGGCGTGACGGCCAATATGATCATTGCCTTTTGCGCGCTCCTTTTGCTGAAATTGATCGCGCCCGAACCCGGATCGATGATTTCACAGGTTCTCTATCTGCTGGCCCGAATCAACATCCTGCTGGCCGCGTTTAATTTAATACCGATTCCGCCGCTGGATGGTTCGAAAATCCTGATGGGATTTACGCCGGAATCTTTCAATCGTGTTTTGTATCAGCTCGAACCGTTCGGGTTTTTTATTGTTTTGGGGCTTCTGCTGCTGGGGGTTCTTACGCCCGTCATCAACCTGTTTCAAAGCGTCATTATAACAGTGATTTCGATTTTCATACCGTAAAGGCAGGCCGGCAGGCCTGAGAAAGAGAGGATGTCATGATGAACTATTCTGAGCTTTTAGTGAAAAGACGGGCGATCCGGGATTTTGAAGACCGCCCTGTCCCCGAGAATCTTGTGAACGAAATTCTTCAGGAGTCTACGCTTGCGCCTTCGGCAAGCAACAACCAGCCCTGTCGCTTTGTCGTCGTGAGTTGCCGCAAAACGATCAAGGCGCTCTCGGACGAAAGCAAGGCCAATCTCCTTCGTGATTTTGCGGATCAGAAGATTAAACTCAATCCCGAGTATTTGATTCTGCTTAAAAACGATCACTTCAATGTGTTCTACAACGCGCCCTGCGTGATTTTCATTGTCGGGTCTTCCTCCGTCCGAACGCTGGATGTGGACGCTGCGCTGACGGCGGGTTACGTCATGTTTGGCGCCGCCGCCCGCGGGCTGGGAACCTGCTGGGTGGCCCTGGGCGCAAACATCCGCGATCCGGAATTGAAAGCGGAGCTCGGCATTCCCGAAAATTGCCGGATCGTCGCGCCGCTGATTCTGGGATATCCCAAAGCGATTCCCGAACCGTCTGCGCGGCACGCGCCGGATATTCTTCGCGTGATCGTTGAGGCGCGCTGAGGCAAAGATTAAAGTCTGGAAGCGAGACGGTTGAGACCGCCTGATGCGTCGCTTTTGAAGTGAATACGGGTCACGTGCCGGCCCTTTTCCAAAAGCGCGTTGATATCACCTACGGCCTGCGCAGCTTTGAGCTCGCCAAAGGTGATCGAGGAGCCGGGTTTGCCGATGGCGTCGGGAATGTCCGCGTCTTTGGTGACGTTGTCGGTCAAAATCATAAACAGCCCGCGTCCCGCATCGCCTTTGTGTAACTGGCCTGTGGAATGCAGGTAGCGAGGCCCGTAACCCACAGTGACGGCCATTTTAAAACGGCTGATCAGCGCCTGTCGCAGCCGGCCAAGCGCCTCATCGATTTTTTTCGATGGGCTCAGATAGACGAGCAGCGCCACATAAGCACCCGGTTGTCCCTCTGCAAGAAAATTGACCAGCGCCTCATCGGGCGTTTTGCCGCCGACAGCGCCGAAAATGTCGATGTCTTCGTCCGCAATCGCGGGTTTTTCTTCAGGCCAGGCCCGGTTGGCTTTGAACGCTTCAATACTTTTGCGGGTATGCTTTTTTGTGGCTTCGACATCCGGTTGATCAAAAGGATGGATGCCCAGCAGATGTGAAGCGACGGCTGTGGCCATTTCCCAGAGAAACATCTGACGTCCCAGATCATAACCGTCACGGATTTTAATTCTCAAAATGGGGTGCCCGGCGGCGGCTATGTCTGCGATCCGGGGCTGCCAGAGCGCTTCTTCATTTTCAAACACCACAAACGCGCGGTCTTTCCCGTAAAGGTTGGTGTCGGCCTGCGGTTCGCTGATGACCGGTACAATGCCCCTGCCTTCCTTGCCTGTGCTCTCCGCGATGAGCTGCTCCAGCCAGTCACCGAACGAGACCCATCGTGGCGGCAGAATCAGGGTGAGCTTGTTGCGGCCATACTGCGCCAGCACACCGAGGGCTGCGCCCAGCCGGAATCCTTCCGAATCGCGTCCGCCCGAAAAAAAATCCGCCTTTTCCTGAAGAGCGGTCGCCACCGCGTTTTTCAGAAGCTTTTCGATATCCACGCCGATCAAGGCTGCAGGGACAATCCCCGGCAGCGACAGCGCCGAATAGCGGCCGCCGATGTTGGAATTGTTGATAAACACATACCGCAGTTTGAGCTGCCAGGCCGTTTCCAGCATGGGGCTGCCTTCATCCGTGATGACGATAAAATGTTCGCCCGCCGATGTGCCCAGTTGCTGTTCAGTCAAGTGGTAAAAATAATGAAAGAGCGACACCACTTCCAGCGTGGTCCCCGATTTTGACGACACGAGAAACAGCGTTTTTTGCAGGTTGAGGCGTGCGGTTGCTTCAAGAATGACAGCCGGGTCGGTCGTGTCTATAATTTGCAGCCGCGGGTAGCCGGGTGCGCTCCCGAAGATGCGGTTGAACACATCCGCCGCCATGCTGGACCCTCCCATGCCCAAAAGGACAACGTCGGAAAGGCCATCGGATGTTAACGGCTTGAGAATCGAATGGACATGATGGAGATTGGCCTCAGTTTCCGCAGGCGCCGAGAGCCATCCCAGCCGGTTGGTAATCTCAAGCGGCGAGGGCTTCCACACATTAAAGTCATTGGCCCAGATGCGCGCCGCAATGCTGTTGCGGCGCATTTTCTGAAGCGCGTTTTCATGGGCGCTCTGGTACGGGCCCAGTGAATAGGCAATGCCTGCCTGATCCATACGCTTAGCTCCTGTTGAAGATGGCTTTGGCCGCCGAAACAATATGAGCGGTGGTGAAGCCGAATTTTTCATACAATACAGGTCCGGGCGCGGACGCACCGAAGGTTTCCATGCCGATGCACGTTCCGGACAGACCGACATAATGTTCCCATCCGAGTTTGATATCCGCTTCCACGGACATTCTAGCCGTGATGCCCGAAGGTAGAACAGCGTCACGGTACTCTTTTGGCTGACGGTCGAATATTTCCCAAGACGGCATTGAAACCACACGAACCCGGATATGATCCGACGCCAGTTTTTGTCCCGCCTCAAGCGTCATGGCGACTTCCGAACCGGTGGCAATCAGAATCAGCTCCGGTTCCGGCGAGGATTCCCACAATACATACCCGCCCTGATGAACGCCTGATGCCGAAGCGCAGACCGAACGGTCCAGAACAGGGAGATTCTGGCGACTGAAAATCAGGGTTGTGGGACCTGCCGTGTTAGCAATCGCGATACGCCAGGCTTCAATGGTCTCGTTGCCGTCTGCCGGGCGCAGCACGGTCATGTTGGGGACCTGGCGCAAATTCATAGTCTGTTCGATGGGCTGATGTGTCGGTCCGTCTTCGCCCACACCGATACTGTCGTGCGTGAAAACAAAAATCACGCGCAGCCCCATCAGGGCGGCCAGGCGCATGGGCGGGCGCATGTAGTCGGCAAAGGTCAGAAAAGTTCCCGTGAAGGGGATGATGCCGTCGTGCAGCGACATACCGACGGCCACGGCGCCCATCGCGTGCTCGCGCACGCCGAAGTGAATGTTTTGACCCGAATAATCCCAGGCGCCGCCCACCATGCCGTGCAGACCTTCTTTGGAGAGTTCCGGATGCTGAAAGTCACCCATGCCCTTAAGCCAGGTGAAGCACGACGGGTTGAGATCCGCCGATCCCCCGACCAGTTCGGGAATTTTGGTTGCGACGGCCTGCATAAATGTTTCAGAGGCCTTGCGGGTTGCGATCTCTTTGGAGCCGTTCGGAAATTTGGCAAGGGCCGTTTCCCAGCCTTCCGGTAGCTCTCCCGCGAGTGTTCTTTGAAACTCAATGGCGAGAGGCTTGTTTTTTTCCACGCAGGCATCCAGCGCTTCGATCCACAGTTTTTCGCTTTTCTTCCCGCGGGAAAGCGCTTTACGGAAATATTTA
>JAWOJC010000001.1:0-3415 GCA_046484315.1 Smithellaceae bacterium
ATCTGTTCAAAGCGCTCCTTGACGGGCCGGGGCAGTGTGTCCGCGCCGGAGAAGGTTGCCCGCAGGCAGGACAGATCCGCCTTTTGCATTTTGGGATTACGCGACAGCGCATCATAGAGCGTGGGTACGCCGACCAGGAAAGACGGCTTGCGCGTGCGGATTAAATCGGCCACCGTCTCCGGCGTAAAAATCGGCACCAGAATGCTCTTGCCGCCTCCCATGAAACACGCGTTGACGCAAACGCCCAGGCCAAAGCCGTGAAAAATCGGCAAAATGGCCAAAATGGAATCCGCACCGGACAGCTTTCCCCAGGCGGATACCATTTTTCCTTCGCTGATAAAATTCATACTGGAGAGCATGATCCCCTTGGGCACGCCGGTGGTGCCGCCGCTGTATAAAATCACGGCCAGATCATCCGTGTCCATCCGGGCCTGAGGCGCCTTTGCATACCGGCCCTTCATCAGATCGGTCCACCATCGGACCATGGGGTCTTTCGGCACTTTCGGGATCAGCCTGCTTTTGGTCAGATAGAAACCCATCCGTTTGACAAGCGGCAGGTAATCGGGAATGCTCGCTAAAATGAGTGTTTCCAGAGGCGTGGCGAGCTGAGCGTCCTTGAATTTCCCATAGAAGGCGTCGAGGGTCAGGGCAAAGCGGCTTTTGGACACGTTGAGATAAAACGCAATTTCCCTGGCCGGAGAAAGTGGATGAATCAGGCTGGCGACGGCGCCCAGTTTGTTGACAGCGTAAAAGCAGATAATCCCCTGCGGGGTGGTGGGCATCGAAATGGTGATGCGTTCGCCTTCTTGCAGCCCCAGCGAAGCCAGCGCGCTGGCGCACTGATCAATATCCGAGATGAGTTGACGGTAGGTGGATGTGTAGCCGAAAAAGTCGTAGGCGATGTCGTCTTGCTTTTCGCGCGCCGTTTGCAAAAGCGCTTCGTACAGGGTGACACGGGGATACTCGATGGACGGTGGCACATGTGCATAAAACTTCAACCAGGGTTTGAGCTCATACATACCGGCACCTCCCTTATGAAATTTCCGGCGCGAGACATCATCTGCCGGACCAACGCGTCACGTCTTTCGCGTCACCCCTTACGTCCTTGAAACCATTGTTCTTCAACGCCCGGGGTGGGAGAGCCGGAAACGGTGGTCTTAAAACCGGCCTCCGTCATCAGCCCGGCAATATCTTCGGCCTTCCGGAAACGCTCATGCAGGCCCGCTAGCTTGACGCGTGTCGCCTCGAACCATCGTTTCCAAGGCACTCTCCTGCCCGACGGAACCGTCGCACGAATCAGCAGCGTGCCGCCCGTTTCCAGTTTATCGTAAATTCGCCTTAAAACAAGACGCACTTCATCGTCGGAAATCAGATGAATCATGTCGAGCATCATCACGTGATCCACCGTGCCTTCCACCTCCGGCAGATCGGGGGCAAGCCCCGCCTGCACATAACCCCGAGAGGCGATGACGCGGTTGGCGATAAACACCCTTTCCTCATCCGGCTCCAAACCGAACACACGCGCCTGCGGATAAAGTTCGAGTAGCCAGGCGGCGGGAATGCCGAAGCCGCAGCCGATATCGATGATCCGGCGCGGATTGATGACATGGTTTTGCAGTTCCTGAAACATCGGGTCTATCTTCAGCTTCATGCGGGCGAAAATCCGGGGGTGGCCGGGCAGCAGGCGGAAACGCAAAAGCGTCCGACGGACATGTTCGCGGGAACCCGCCGCCACAGCGCCTGCGGGAAATTCAAAGGGCGCGAAGATCTTCTGCATCAGCGACGGCAAAATGAAATACGTGCCCAAAAGCGAATAAGCGATGCCGTAAAGCGAGGTGAGCCCGATGCTGCGCAAAAGCGAATGCTCGGCCAGAGCAAGCACGCCAAAGCCGACAAACGTGGTAGCAGCGGCCAGAAAAACGGACAGTTTGATACGGTCCATCGCCGGATCCCGCTCGTCGGGAACGCGCTGATACATGCAGACGTAATAAATCGCGTAGTCGATGCCCATACCCATAATCACGATCCACAGCATGATACCGGGAATATCCAGCGGATGCCCGATGAGTTTAAGCGTACCCAATGTGGCGACCAGCGCAAAGGTGATGGGCGCCAAAACAGCCAGCGACAGGCGCCAGTCAAGAAAAAACAAAAACACGACCAGCACAATGCCAATGCTGACAATGACGGCGATTTCAATAAATATCCGCTGCATGAATTCGCCCAGGCGCGTGTTGAACAGATCCACATCAAATATTTTAGCCGCGCCCGCAGAGGTCAGGCGGTTGAAAAAATCTTCGGCGTTGTAATTTTCTCCGGTGGAAAGCAGGCTGAGCTGAACATATCCCTGTGCCGTTTTCGCGATCCCCAGCATGTCGAAATACGGCTCGGGAACGGCCATGGAACCGGGGTATCCGGAAGCAAGCATCTCAAAGAAAGGATCGAAGGCGTCCGCGTTAAAGCCATTTTCGGCGGCGGCTGTTTTTACATAACGCTTCACCGACGCATGACGCTCGTCTGTCCAAAAAGCCTGCCAGGATTTATAATTTCGCCTTGCGGTCTCATTCGACGGAAACAGCATTGAGGGTAAAAACACGCGGGCAAGTTTCTGTGAGGCAACATCGGCTTCCAACAGCGGCTGCAGACGATCGCCTCTGCTCTGGAGTTCCTCCAGGGTCGGGGCCTCCAGATACACATAGCATTTGCCCGAGAGATTCCCCCAGACGCTCTGAATTTTTTCTTCAGCAGCAGTGGATTCCGGACGCACGGAATTCATCGCCTGAAGGTTCACGTTAAACACCGGTTTGGCCAGAAGCAGCATGACCAGCCCGAAAGCCAGCGCGGTCACCCATTTCCAGCGCGCGGGTGCGGCGACTTTTTTGATCACCGCAAGCAGGCGGCGATTGCCCGGGCGCTTCGCCGGCGGCATGACCGGAAAAATAATCGGGAAGATATAATGCACGAAAAGCAGGGCAAACATCGCCCCCAGCGCGGCAAAAACGCCGATCTGCGCCAGAATTTTAAAATCGCTCACCAGCAAAAGCAAAAAAGCGCCCAGCGTGGTCAAAACGGATAAAAGCTCGGCCGTCCACAATTGCCTAGCAATGCTCCGGCCGTACGTTGTGTGCGGCTGGTCAAGAAACAAAAGGTAGGTCAGGCCCAAATCTACGGTAAACGCCATGATCGCGCCGCCGAATCCCACGGCCAGAATGGAAACGGA
The DNA here is from genome assembly GCA_046484315.1 of Smithellaceae bacterium. Classification (GTDB taxonomy): domain Bacteria; phylum Desulfobacterota; class Syntrophia; order Syntrophales; family Smithellaceae; genus UBA8904. The sequence goes on from JAWOJC010000001.1 coordinate 3,221, forward strand.
TGAAAACAGAAAGGAACAGACAAACAACCCGGCCAGCGCGCCCACGGTGGAGGGCAGCAGCGCCAGAAGGCCGATCAAAGGCCTTGGAAACGTGAAAATCAAAAGCAGGGCGATGGCCAGCGTGGTCAGGATGATCGCCAGCCTCGTGTCGCGTTTGGCGATCATTTCATTATCCAGCGCCGCGCGATACGCGCC
>JAWOJC010000038.1:0-5981 GCA_046484315.1 Smithellaceae bacterium
CAATGTCAAGCTGATCGCGATTGACGAAATGCGGCATGCGGAAATGTTTGCCGAGCGCATCAAGGAGCTGGGCGGCGAACCCACGTCGGACCTGGATGCCAAGGTTCAGAAAGCGCAAAAATTTGAAACCGTGTTCCCGTTTGACGCCACGCTCGAAGACGACACGATTGACGCCTACAACCAGTTTCTGCTGGTCTGCCGTGAAAACGGCGACAGCATCAGTGTGAAGCTGTTCGAAACCATTACGGATGAGGAGCAGGCGCATTTCAATTATTTCGACAATGTCAGCGACCACATCAAGAAACTGGGCGCCTCCTACCTGGCCCAGATTGCCGGTACACCCGCCGATACGGGGCCTCCTTCCAAGGGGTTTGTCACGGGACCCGGCGGCGCGGCGTAACCGCGCTGATCCGTATGTTTTCGCAGGAGCCGGCTTGTAACCGGCCCTTTTTTAAGGTGTGAACACACAGAAACGGATTGAACTCCCGATGAAGCGAATCATCTCGCCGTATCATCCGGTCTTTCTTTCCGGTCGGAATGAAAGTGCGTCAAGGATCATGCGGTCGGCTTTGGACAGAGGCAGTGTCGCGACATCGTCGGGGGTGACCCATCGCCACCGCGCGCAACCGACCGCCTTCGGATTTCCCCGCACGAGCGTGCAGGTGCAGGCGTGAAGGGTGACGCGAAAATGGGTATAGGCATGATCAACCGATGCCCGGGTTATGTCGGCGCGGATTTGAATGCCTAACTCCGCTTTGATTTGATCGGGCAGACGCATCTGCAGATCCGTCTTTTTATCGAGAAAACCGCCGGGCAGTTTCCAAAGCGATGCCAATAGCCCATGATCGGGTCTCTGGACCATGAGCAGTTGCCCCTTACGGTTATGAATGACGGCGGCTGCGGCGTGGCGATGGGGAATCTTTTTACGTTTTTTGACCACGGGCAAATCATTTTCCAGGTGCAGGGCCAACGCGCCGCAGTGTGTCGCGAGCGGACAGGCCTCGCAGCGCGGCGCTTTGGGCCGGCAGATCGTCGCGCCCAGATCCATCAGTGCCGAATTGAAATCGCCGGGGTTTCGTGCGGGCACCAGACCCGTTGCGATCATCTCCATTTCCCTGATATTGGCTGTATCATCCATCGGCTTTTGGATGGCGAAAAGCCGGCAGAGAATTCGCCGGACGTTTCCGTCTACAGCGGGAAAGCGTCGTCCATAGGCAATGCTGGCGATCGCACCTGCCGTATAAGCGCCGATTCCCGGCAGTTTTCGTAATTCGGCAGGTTGGTCGGGCACACGTCCTTCGCACTGCTGAATCACCTGCCGGGCTGCGGTGTGCAGATTTCTTGCACGCGAGTAGTAGCCCAGGTTTTCCCATGCTTTCAAAACGTCCGCCTGCGGCGCGCGCGCAAGCGACGCGACGGTGGGGAAGGCTTCCAAAAAGCGCAGGTAATAGGGGATGACGGTGTCCACCTGTGTTTGCTGAAGCATGATTTCGGAAACCCAGATGGCGTAAGGATCGTTTGTGTCACGCCAGGGCAGCGTTCTTTTGTGCCGCCGGTACCAGGCCAGAAGCTTTCGAGCCAGCGGTATTTTCAAGGTTTTGGTATGATCGGCCATAGCAGCAGCTATAGCGGATCGGCGAAAACTTGGCAACCGATATGAAAGACCGCGGTTGACTTTTTCGACCGGACCGTGCAAATATTCTTGGCCGCAAGCGTTGCATCGCGTGCGGACGTGTCCTTGCAAAATATCCGCTTTGGAAAGGGGAATCAGGAATGCGCATTGTCGTCTTAAACGGAAGCCCCAAGGGCGACCAAAGCGTTACCCTCCAGTATGTCCGTTACGCCGCCCGAAAGTTTCCCGACCATTCATTTGAGATATTTCATGTCGCCCAGACCATCCGGCAGATCGAAAAAGATGAAAAGGCCTCCGGCCGTATTCTCGACGCGGTGAAAAAAGCCGACGCGGTTTTATGGTCGTTTCCCCTGTACTTTCTTCTGGTGTGCGCGCAGTACAAGCGATTCATTGAGCTGATTTTTGAACGCGGGTGGGAATCGGTTTTCGCGGGTAAATACACCGCAACCCTGTCCACATCGATTCATTTTTTCGACCACACGGCCCATAATTATCTGCATTCGATTTGCGATGATCTGGGGATGAAATACCTGGGCGCTTATTCACCCGCCATGTATGACCTGATGAAAAAGCCCGAACGGACCCGCTGGCTTGGCTTTGTGGCGCAGTTTCTGGATGCTGTGTCCAGGCAGGCGCCTTATGCGCGCGTCTATCCTTCGCTTGCGGGGCAGGCGTTTAGCTACACACCCGCTGTTGTGCCCGCCGGTGTGGAAACCGCGGGCAAAAAGATTCTGATCATGCAAGACGGGCAGACCCCGTCGGGAAATATCGACGCGATGGTCAGAGCGCTTGCCGCCAACTTTCGCGGGCAAGTCGAGGGGGTCCATCTCACGGATATCGATATCAAAGGCGGTTGCCTGGGCTGCTGCAAATGCGGTCTGGACAACACCTGCGAATATGACGGCAAAGACGGCTATGTCAATTTTTATAATGAGAAGATAAAAAAGGCGGACGTGGTGATTTTTGCGGGCGCGCTTTTCGACCGCTATCTGTCATCGCGGTGGAAGACATATTTCGACCGGTCTTTTTTCAATACGCACATGCCCACGCTGGTGGGCAAACAGATTGCCTTTCTCATTTCCGGGCCGCTGGGGCAGATCCCCAACCTCCGTCAGATCCTGACGGCGTATGCGGAATTTCAGGAATCGAATCTTGCGGGGATCGTGACCGATGAATCGGGCGATGCGTCGCTGATCGATTCGCTGCTGACCGAACTCGCGAGCGCCGTGGTCCGGCCGGCGCTACAGGGTTACACACCGCCTATGACATTTCTGGGCACCGGCGGCCGCAAAATTTTCCGCGATGAGGTTTACGGACCGCTGCGCTTTGTTTTTCAATCCGATCACCGCTATTACAAGCAACACGGACTTTACGATTTTCCGCAGAAGAATCATAAGGCGCGCCGCATAAACGCGCTGATGATGCTGCTGACGAAAATTCCCCCTGTCCGGAAAAAATTTTTAAAAATTCTCAAAGAGCAGATGGTCAAACCGATTAAATTTATCGCTGAAAACCGCTAACGGCAGGTGACGGGCATGACGATGACTCTGGAAGACAAAATTCGACTCAGTGATTTGAATCTGGCGGAAAGTATCCGCGAGGCGGCCCGGTGGAACATGGGGGGCGAGATCCGTGAGCAGGGTGATCTGCTCCTGACCACGGGCATCAGCCCGTTTCCCACCCTGAACGTCGCGATGAATTTAAGCGACGGGGATCCTGACCGTGCCGAAGCCATATTCGCGCACGTACGGTCGTTTTATGCCGAGAGAAAAAGCCCTTTCAGTCTTCATCTCCGGGGGCATGCCGATACGGCGCTGGAGGCGCTTTGCCTGCGGGAAAAAATGACGCCGATCTCCGATGCGCCGGGCATGATCCTTGAGCAGCCGCTCCAGGCGGGAAATTTACCACCCGGTATTGAAATTCGCCGCGAGGACAACATCTCTGCCGTCGTTGATTTCAGATCTGTGTCGGTTGCAAGTTATCAAAGCCTCGGTATGCCCGCGCATGTCGGTGAGCAAATTTTTGCAACCCCCGGGCGGCTTCTGCGTCCGTACATTGACAGGGTTGTGGCCTATGACAAAGACCGGCCGGTATCCGCCGCGATGGCCATCTACTCGCACGGCATCGCCGGCCTCTACTGGGTGGGCACCGTGCCCGCCGCGCGGGGATCGGGCCTGGGCGAAGCGTGCGTGACCTGTGTGACGAATGAAGCGCTGGCGCGTGGCGCGCGGTTTGTCGTATTGCAGGCGAGCAAATTCGGCGCACCGCTTTATCGGCGCATGGGATTTGCAACCATCACCCATTACCCGTGGTACATGTGGGTTGAGAAATGAGGTGCCTGTGGCTTTGATTCTGGGCATTGTTGTCTCTGTGATTGCCGGTGTCACTGTTTTGCTGGCCCTGCGGCGCTTTGGGGAGAACCAGCCGGAAAACAAGACGCGTGTTGCGCATCCCGTCGTCAGCGATGCTGTTTCCGGCGAACCTTCCGACAGCGCGGTAAAGGCGTCGCCAGTCGTTTTAGAAGGACAGGGCCAGTCCTCTGTCATTTACAAGGATCTCAAGGAATATTTAAAGCAGGGTATCAACGCGATATTTGATGAAAACGCGCCCCCGCCCGATGCGTGGAGCATTCCCCGCGCACTCGAAGACAGTGACCCGCAGGTGATGAAAGTCGCCTTCGAGCTTTCACCCGGGTTAAGCAGATTCCGCGCCGAACAGGTGCGGCTGCAGAATCTTTTGAATAATCCCACGGTGCAGATGCCTGAGTTATCGAAACTCATTTTATCCGATCCGGTCATGACGGCCAAAGTTTTGAAGATGGCCAATTCTTCTTATTTCGGTGTGACGCAGAAGATTGATTCCATCAGCCACGCCCTGATGATTCTCGGCATCCAAAACATCAAAAACACCCTGTTTAGGGAAGGGGTACGCGGTTTGTTCGCCGCGGATTCGAAGGACGGCAGGGAGGCGGTGAGCAGACTTTGGAAACATTCGAATCTGACGGGTATCTGCGCCCAGCATTTCTATGATTTGTTTGACGGACTCAACCGCGGGACGCTTTACACGCTGGGCATTGTGCATGACCTGGGCAAGCTGATCCTGATGGAATACGTCCGGGCCGGACAAAAGGCAGCCGCTTTCGGGGAGGCGTATCCTTCGGATATCCTGGTGGGCGAAGAGGATAAGCTCTTCGGTGTCAATCACGCGGTGATCGGCGGCTACGCGCTGGCGCACTGGAATTTTTCCGAATTGATGGTAAGCGCCGTGCAGAAGCACCATACGCCTGCGTTTCTGGAAGCGGATCAGACGGGGCTTGACCACGAGACCCAAAAATATATCCAGGTCCTTTTTCTGGCCGATCAGGCGGCCCGGTTGTTTACCGACTGGAATGAGGGGACGGCCCATGTTTATGCGCTGCGGCCCTCGTATCATGCAGGCATTGATAAAAAGAAACTGGTCAACAAAATGATGGACACCGGTTTCCTCACCCAGCTGCGTGCGGCGGAAATGATCGCTGCCGACGAGCACCGGGATTTTCCCGCGTAAGTCCGCCCCTGTCTCTATTATTTTTGGAAAAAGTATCCATCTCTGTTTTTCTTTGTGCGCTTCGGGCATTGGGGCTACCGCGTCTTTTATAATAATTGACTTCCATACTGAACTCCCCTATATTTTGTCTGTAAAAAAGCAACGCCCGAATCAAGTCAAAGACGCAAGAGGGGGACGCTTGTCATGAAAGTCGTTCAGGAAGTTCAGGCCGGGAAAAAACCGTTCAAAAGGGCTTACGTGGGGATCTTTCTGTGGTTTACGGGCCGGGCCATCCAGGCTGCGGCCAAAGTCGATCCGCAGGTCAGACAGGAATTCGATCAACTCCCCGGAGATTTTACATTTGCTTTAGGCTGCCTGCCCGATGGCCCTTGGATGGTGATCGGCAGACAAAAAGGTGTTGTGAAGTATCTCGGCGGCTGCGTTAAAGACAGGCATCTGCACGTGCGTCTGGCCATCAAAAATCTGGATGCGGCCTTCGGGATTCTTTCCTTTCAGGAAAGCACGGCGCTGGCCACCACCCGCAATCGCCTGATTACCGACGGCGAGGTTCCCTATGCCCTGGCGGTCATCCGGATTCTCGACATCGTCGAGGTTTATCTCCTTCCCAAAATGATTGCGCGCCTTGCCGTGAAGCGTTATCCGGCATGGTGGTCCGCCGGCCGCAAACTCAAAGGCCGGATCGGCATTTACACCAGAACATTGCTGGGTATCTGATCAAAGGGAGAAAATATGAATCCTGCATCCGTCTTCAGCTTCATCTGTCCGGTCAAGACAAACTCGGGAAACAGGGCGCTCGAGAACC
>JAWOJC010000051.1:0-4542 GCA_046484315.1 Smithellaceae bacterium
TGGCCCCACGAGGACAGGCAGTGCGCTTCGTCCACGGCGAAAAGCGCGATGTTCAGTTTTTGCAGAAATCCAATGGTACTGGCTGCCGCCAGACGCTCCGGTGAAATATACAAAAGCTTGATGTCGCCTTTAAGGCACTGGCGGATAATCGCCGCGCTTTGCTCATCCGACAACGCGCTGTTGAGAAACGCGGCGGGAATGCCGTTGGCTCTCAGCCCGTCTACCTGGTCTTTCATCAGAGCGATCAGCGGAGAAATGACGATCGCGACACCCGTCTTTAACATCGCGGGAATCTGAAAACAGACGGACTTGCCACCGCCGGTGGGCATCAGCACCAGTGCGTGTTTCCCCGCCAGCACATGGTCAATGATTTCCGACTGAAGCGGATGAAACGTTTCGTAACCGAAATATTTTTTTAATGCGTCTTTTTTGGCCTTGATCAAACCAATGCCCCTCTGTGATGCGTTGGACAAACCGCTTAAAACCTCTGGCCCAGGAAAAGATATAATGACGAATGGTCTCGCTGGGCCTGTCCGTAAGCCAGATAAATGGGGCCGAGAAATGTCTTCGTCCCGACAAAAACGCTTCCGGCCCAGATGAGCGACGCCACGGCGATATCCTCCCGCCTGTCCCAGACATTGCCCGCCTCGACGGAGGCTCCCAGATAAAGAGGCGTATTGAGAATGCCGAGACCGGCTGAAAACATTTCGCGATAGGCAACCAGACGCGCAAGCCCCTTGTGTCGACCGTAGATTTCATCGGCCGCAAATCCCGATAGATTTAGAAAACCGCCCAGCGCGAAGGTATCCTGCACAGGCAGATCGTCATTGTCGAGCGTGGTCAGCAAGTCCAATGACGGAATCAATGTAAATTTCCTCCAGGTCAGCGCCGTCATCCAATGAACACCCAGCGCCTGCATGTCAATATCCGATCCCAATTCCTTGAGATTGTATTCCCAGATGACATTTGCGTCCGTTCCACTCAGCGGAAAAACGTAATTATCCAGTTTGCTGTAGGCAAATGACGTGAAAAAGCTACCCCGGTCGTAGGGATCCGAATCGCCGATATGGTTACCGATTCGAACCTTCACGCCGCCATGTTCCCGGCGTAGACCGAGGCGCAATTCACCCCAGTTGCCAAACTGTCTTCCGACATCCAGCCCCACCTCGGTTGCGGCGGCGCGATACTGCTGTGTGATGTCCCCGCTGGCGTTATAGTCATTTATGTTGCGCACATGATACGCAATATTGGCCGCGATAAAGTAGCTGAGCGATGTCTCGACCGGTTGATAAAATTCCGTATAGAGCCTCGGGCTGTCACCGATTCGAGCCTCCACGCGCCATTCCCCCGCCAGACGGTTAATGCCCGTTTTCGTAAACTGCGTCGTGAGCGCGTATGTGCTTGACCCTTTAAAGTTGTCCTCGAGCCCGATGCCGAATCGCAAATAATTGGGGCCCCAGGTTTTTTCTATCGGCTCGATGACAATGCCGGAGGTTTTGTCTCTTTTCTGGATGCGAAAATCGACACGCTCGAAAAGATCAATGCCGTATATCCGGTCAATATTTCTTTTGAGTTTCAACATGTCCAGCGTCTCGCCCGTCTGCAAATCCATCTGAGAGGCGATCACCGCGTCCGGTAAAGAGGTCCGGTTGTCCAACGCCACGAATTCCAACATGGGCAGCTGCTGATGTGATTTTTGCCTGGATGCGAGATATGCGGCATACGTTTTTTCACCGACGGATAAATGCGCCAAATCCTGTCTGAGAGATTCAGCTTTTTTCCGCCCGATCGCGACGGCCTCACCGGCGCGTGTAAAATCTCCCGTGCCGATATTTCCTAAATCAGGCTGAATCAGAATATCCCGACCGGGGGAAAGCGTACGAATTTGCTGGGTCGTATTGCGCTGAATCATGATGGTCATGAGCTGGGAGGTAATCCCGACGGAAGAGCCGAGCTTGCTGCGGTCACGCAGCGCCGTACCGATATCCACGGCAATGACCATATCCACACCCATCTGTCGGACCACGTCAACCGGCAGGTTATTGGAAACCCCGCCGTCCACCAGCATTTGGCCGTCTTGCTCCACGGGCGCGAAGACGCCGGGAATGGACATACTGGCTCGGATCGCGGTAGGCAGATCGCCGCTTTTCAAAATCACCGCGTCGCCTGTTTCAATGTTTGTGGCCACCGCGCGGAAAGGAACCGGCAGATCATCAAAATCGGATAACGCCTCCGTGTGGATCAGGAGAGACTTTAGAATGAGATTCAGGTTTTGTCCCTGGATCAGCCCTTTGGGGATGGTCAGGTGACCATCCTTGATGCCCAGGTCAAAATCAATCAGATAGCCGGCCGCGTCCTGTTTCCGGCGAAACGTCAAATCTCTCGGCAACGGCTTGTCCCTGAACGCTTCATTCCATTCAAGGCTGGTAACCAGTTGCCGAAGTTCCGCAGGTGACATGCCCGCGGCATAGAGACCGCCGACAATCGCGCCCATGCTGGTGCCGGCGATACAGGCCACGGGAATATGCATCTCTTCGAGGAAGGCAAGCACGCCGACATGTGCGGCGCCGCGCGCGCCGCCGCCGCTCAGCACCAGGCCGATACGGGGATATCCCTCCGGCAAAACCGGTTTGCGGGCATCCTGCGCCATCAGGGGTTTCGGCAACAAAAGGCAAAGTAAAAGGCAAATCAGTATTTGTTTAAAACGTATGAGCATCGGTCGGTTGTATGCTGCGCGCAAAAGGGCACCTGCCATCTGGTTACCTGCTGTATGAAAAGGAGAGACTAATAATGAGGGCACGCATTTTTTTCCCGCGCCGGCCCGCATGCCCCTGCTTCAAACTGCACCCGGATCACCGGGTCTATTTACGATCCGGCCTTGTGCGATCGGGCCGCTCATCCGGAACAGGAACAAGACGCTTTGGCCGACTGTTTTGGCCTTCATCCGGCGCCGGACGGACACCCCCAATCCCGTTTAGGGCAGGACGGTTGCGCTCCGGACCTTGCGGTGCGGCTTGAGGCATATCCCGACCGGAACGCTTGTTTGGTTCGATGACCGGCCGCGCGGGCCGTTTCGTTTTGTTCAAATCATTGACCCGCGGCGCGCTCGGAGACGGCGTTTTATTCTGATTTCGTATTTGCGGTTTTTCCGGCCGCTGATTTCTGTCGGTAATGCGCGGTTTTGTTACCTCCGGAACGGTTCGCGAAGGCTTCATCGCTTCGCCGCCCTTTCTGAGCGCAGGCTCCTGTATGCGCCGCTGCGGGCTGGCCTGCGGTCGGTATCGCGGTATTTCCCGGGCCCGGCGCTCATGCGTGTAACGCCGGTCGCGGTCGGGCGTCCATTTCATGGGGGACTCGTACCGGTTCACCTCAATCCGTCGGGGGTACCTGCGGCCTTGATCCACGCGCACAATCACCGTTCGCCGATCCCGCCAGTCGAAGCGGCTCCAGCCGACATAGCCGTAGCGAACGTAAATACCGGGAGAAAAAATAATGCCCGGCCCCGTCACCACCACACCCGGATAGAAAAAGGCGAAAGGCGGCAGGGGCAGCCACCATCGGCCGTAAACCACCAGAGGATCGTAAACCGGCACATAAATATAGTCATCGCTGATAGGCTCGATACGGATGATTCTCTGCTCCACAATCACCTGCTGCTCGGAAGTCGTCGCCAGATTGCCTGCGTCATTTGCCCTGGCTCTCAGTTCCTGAACCGTGACCATGACGTCTTCTTCCTGATTCACAAACGCGTCTCCGAGCGTGGCCGTCCAGCTCAGGTTTTCCGCCATCAGGGTCAGAACCTTCGGATAATGGCACAAAGCAAGCACGCTGACATCCCAATCTTTTTCCTCCAGGGCGAGATTCATGGCCTCGCCGCTCAAATGCGGATTGCGAGACACCCAGCGCTCGGCCTCGGCCACTTCAAAAGGATACGCGGATGCGATCAGAATCTGGGATAAAAGCGGATCGGGATAAAGGGCGATGGGCGCCAGCATCTGCGCCAGCTCCTCATCACTGATCTTATTTTCCGATTCATAACGCACGTCAATATCCGTTTGGGCCGTCAATAGGGCGGGCCACAGGAAAAAGGCCAACGCAACCGCAATCCTCACGATCTTCATATATTTTTCAGCCATCATTGAACCTCCATAAACGCAGGCTGCGGTGCTTGAGCGAACCTCATAGCCTGGCGGACCGGCAATACCGATTGGACGGAGTATAGTCCGGGGTACCGGGAAAATCAACGCCTAACTGCCGGGTGCAAAATACAGTTTTTACTAACCACTGCGCGGGCATCCATCTCAACGCCTTCTTTTTCAAGAAGCGCGATTTTCATCCCGGCGCCGCCACCGAATCGCCCCGGTGTTCCGCAGGCGCGAATCACGCGATGGCAGGGAATCACAATCGGAAAAGGATTGCCGGCCAACGCCGTCCCGACGCTTCTCGCCGCGCGGGGTGCACCGATTCTAGCCGCGATGCCGGCTTAGGTCTCCACTTTCCCGCGCGGGATTTTACAAGTCTGCGCCAGGACTCCGGCCGCAA
>JAWOJC010000155.1:0-4458 GCA_046484315.1 Smithellaceae bacterium
AATCCTCAGACGGGCAAAACCATTAAGATTCCCGCGAAGAAAGTGGTTAAATTCAAAGCCGGCAAGACGCTGGCCGACAAAGTGAAATAATTATCGCGTTTCGTAAACGTATTGAGCTAAGGCCTCCGCATTTTTTGTTGACAATCGGAGGCCTTAGTGCATTGATGAGCGCCATTCTAAATGAAGGAGTACGGGGTTTGTGGTTCAACAAAGAATTCTCAGCGGGATGAGACCGACCGGACAGCTTCACCTGGGCAATTTGCACGGCGCTTTGTGCAACTGGGTGGATCTGCAAAACAGCGGCCGGTATGACTGTTTTTATTTTGTGGCGGACTGGCACGCGATCACCAGCGAATACAGCACGACGGCATCCATCCATGACAATGGTATCCGGATGGTCATGGACTGGCTGGCCGCGGGTCTTGATCCGCAAAAAAGCACGCTGTTTGTGCAGTCGGCGATCAAGGAACATGCCGAATTGTTTTTGCTTCTTTCCATGATCACGCCTTTGGCCTGGCTGCAACGCAATCCTACCTACAAGGAAATGCAGGCCGAGCTCACATCGAAGGACCTCTCCACGTTCGGATTTCTGGGGTATCCTGTTTTGCAGGCGGCTGACATCATCATGTATAAAGCCTACGGGGTTCCGGTCGGTGTGGATCAGTTGCCCCATGTGGAGCTGACCCGTGAAATCGCCCGCCGGTTCAACCATCTCTACACGGAAGTGTTTCCCGTCCCCGAACCGCTGTTAACCAGCGTGCCGAAGCTTCTGGGCATCGACGGCCGGAAAATGAGCAAATCCTACGACAACTCGATTTATCTATCCGACCGGGGCGCCGATCTGCAAAAAAAGATCGCTTCGATGTTTACCGATCCGCAGCGGATGAGAAAAAGCGATCCGGGCGATCCCGATATCTGCAACGTTTATGCTTTTCATAACCTCTATTCTCCGCCTGAAAAAATTTCGGAAATCAATGCCGCCTGCCGGGTGGCGGGTATAGGCTGCATTGAGTGCAAAAAAATACTGGCGGGGCATATCGCGCAGGCCATGGCGCCGATGCACGAACGCATGGATTACTACGCAAGCCATTTGTCCGAAATTCACGATATTATTGCCGCCGGAAACAAAAAAGCGGCGGAGGTGGCGCAAAAGACGATGGCGGAAGTGCGTGCGGCGGTGAAAATCTGACGCGGTTTATAACGGCCGACTTCTGTCGGGTCGGCCGTTATGCGGCTTGTATCGCAGGTCCCGGTTCTTCGGCGGCCGCGCCGCGGGCGTTAAAAAGCGTGCCCTTGTCTGGAAATCATTATTATGCTATCGGATGCCCATGAACGAGCAGATACCCCTGGATTACGCCATTAAACTTGATATGTTCGAAGGTCCGCTGGACCTGCTGTTGCATTTGATCAAGAAAAACGAGATCGATATTTATAATATCCCCGTGGCGTTGATCACCCAGCAGTACCTGGACTATCTGAATATCATCAAGTCGCTCAATCTGGATCTGGCCGGAGAATATCTCGTGATGGCCTCCACACTGATTCATATCAAATCGCGCATGCTGCTGCCTGTGCCGGAAGAACCGTCCGAAGAGGAAAACGAAGAAGATCCGCGCGCTGAACTGGTCCGTCAGCTTCTGGAATACCAGGCGTTTAAGGAGGCGGCCGCCGAACTACAGAAACGGCCGATACTGGAACGCGACGTCTTCAAACGATCCGCGCCGTTGCCGGAGACGGCCCGCAAGCCCGGCGACAGTGACGATGAGCTCATCGAGGTCAGTATTTTTGAGCTGATTGACGCATTTCACCGTCTGGTGACGCGCATTGATCACAAAGAGCTTCTGGAAATCGATCTGGAAAAAATGTCGCTGTCGGATATCATCAACGATGTGATGGATCGACTGACGCGTGAAAGGAATCTGACGTTTGAAGAGCTGCTGGGAGAAAGGAAAGACCGACGGAGGGTCATTTATGTTTTTCTGGCCATTCTGGAGCTCGTTAAACTGAAGATGGTGAAAGCGTATCAGACCTCCGCTTTCGGCGTTATCCGAATATTCCCCGCTGTGGAGTCTTAAATGGAAAACCTGCAGGCAATCATCGAAGCATTGGTACTGGCCTCCGAGACGCCTTTGACGTTTGAGCGGCTTTGCGTCATTCTGGAAGGCGTCGAGAAAACGGAGATTCAAGACGCCCTGGATAAACTGGCTTTGGACTACGAAGCCAGGCAAAGCGGCATCGGTCTTAAGGAAGTTGCGGGCGGCTATCAGTTCCGCACCCAACCCGAATTTGCGCCGTGGCTCAAGAAATTGAAAGGCGGGAAACCCGCGTCCCTGTCTCCTGCCGCGCTCGAGACACTGGCGATTGTCGCCTACCGACAGCCCATTGTCAAAGCCGAAATTGAAGGCATTCGCGGCGTGGACGTCAGTGGTCCGCTTAAGCACCTGATGGACAAGAAACTGGTGCGCATGGTGGGGCGCAAGGATGTGCCGGGAAAACCGATCATTTACGGCACCACGAAAAAATTTCTCGAAGTCTTCAACCTCAAGGAACTGGCGGACCTGCCCACCATGAGGGAACTCAAGGAAATGACGGAACATCCGGAACCGGTGGAATACGCACTGCCCGAAATCGAATCGCTGGAGCAGGACCTGTTTGCCGACGACGCCTTTGAGGAAGATCTTATCGAACATTTGGATCACGAAAGCCCCGGAGCGGCCGCAAACAGCGCAAAATCACCGGATCCGGGTCCGACCGCAGACGATGCCGTTTTGCGGATGACGGAAAATCATGAATCGGTTGATGCTGAACCGTTTGGCACTGAATCGTCGGAACCGGACTTGTCCGTTCGAGACATCGTCGTTGAGGATGAAAACGTTTCATGAAAGAACGCCTGCAGAAAATTATTTCCGCCGCCGGGATCGACTCCCGTAGGCATGCTGAAACGCTTATCACCACAGGGCGGGTGAGCGTCAATGGTCAGATTGTCCGTGAGCTCGGCGTGAAGGCAGACCCGCAAACAGACGTTATCCGGGTTGACGGAAACACCATCGGCGTGGACAAAACGCCCTGTTACATTGCGTTGTACAAACCGGCGGGGTATGTCACGACGATGTCCGATCCCCAAAAAAGGCCGACTGTGATTGATCTTTTAGGTGAAATGACCGAGAGGGTTTATCCGGTGGGCCGGTTGGACTATGATTCGTCGGGACTTCTGCTTTTGACCAATGACGGTGATTTTGCGCAACGGATCTCACATCCCCGCTGGGAGGTTCCCAAAACCTACCGGGTGAAAATCACCGGCCGTTTAAGCAAGGACGAACTGCGCCAGATTGAAAAGGGAATTGCTCTGCAAGACGGACTGTTTAAACCGGAGAACATCAAGGTTGAAAAGTTCAACGACAAGAGCTGCTGGGTGGTTCTGACGCTGCGCGAGGGCAAAAACAGGGTCATCCGCCGGGGCTTCGAGCAAATCGGCCGCCCGGTGACGCGTCTGGTGCGTGAATCGATTGGTTCGATCACTTTGCAGGGTCTCAAAGAAGGGAAATGGCGGCACCTGAAAGACAGGGAAGCCGCTATGCTGCTCAAAGAGTCGGACGGTCAAAAAGGTAAAAATATTCTTGACAATCATCTAAAAATAAATAATAGTCGCCCACGTGGAAAGTAACCGCAATCACCCTCAGGTGAGATCACGCTGCAAATAGTTAGAGGAGGCTCTATGAATAAATCAGGTCTTATTGAAGCTCTGAGCAAGAAGATGGACTTGACGGAAAAAAAAGCCATCGACGTCGTCAATCTTGTCTTCAAAGGCTTTACCGATGAATTGAAAAAAGGAGGCCGTATCGAGATTCGCGGATTCGGCAGCTTTGTGGTGAAGGAATACGGTTCCTATACGGGAAGAAACCCCAAAACCGGTACCAAAATCAGTGTTGAACCCAAAAAACTGCCCTTTTTCAAAGTCGGCAAGGAACTCAAAGACCGCGTGGATAAACAGAAATAATCCTGTATGATGTCAGGTGAAAAAAAAGGGGCTTGCTGGTGCAAGCCCCTTTTTTATGGTGCAAAATCCGTTTAACCCAGGTTGGCGTTGACGAAATCCCAGTTAATCAGATGGGCAATGACAGCGGCAATATAATCCGGTCGCCGGTTCTGGTAATCCAGATAATAGGCGTGTTCCCAGACATCAACGGTCAGAAGCGCCTTCTGGCCGTGTGCCAGCGGTGTATCGGCATTCGGTGTCTTGGTGATTTTAATGTCGTTCCCGTCCAGCACCAGCCAGGCCCAGCCGCTGCCGAACTGTGTTGCTCCGGCGTTTTTCAGCTCCTCGACGAATTTTTCGAAGCTTCCGTATGTAGCCATGATCTTGTCTGCAATTTTGCCTGTGGGCGGACCGCCGCCCTGTTTTTTCAAACAGTGCCAGTAAAAAGTATGATTCCAAATCTGTGCCGCGTTGTTAAAAAT
>JAWOJC010000217.1:0-4978 GCA_046484315.1 Smithellaceae bacterium
TCAAGAGACGAGGATGTCTCTTCCAGGGCCGAAGCCTGTTCGGATGCCCCTTCCGCCAGGCTCTGGCTGGCGGAAGGGGCATCCGAACAGGCTTCGGCCCTGGAAGAGACATCCTCGTCTCTTGAAGAAATGTCGTCCATGACCCGACAGAATGCCGACAATGCCACGCAGGCCAAATCCCTGATGGCGGAGGTCCGGCAAATTGTCGATAAGGTGGACGGACAGATGAATAATATGGTGGAGGCGATCCAGAACGTCACCCGGTCCAGTGAGGAAACCGGCAAAATTATCAAGACCATCGATGAAATCGCGTTCCAGACCAACCTGCTGGCCCTCAACGCCGCCGTGGAAGCGGCACGGGCGGGAGAAGCCGGCGCCGGGTTCGCCGTGGTGGCCGATGAAGTCCGCAATCTGGCAATGCGCGCGGCTGAAGCGGCTAAAAACACATCCAGCCTCATCGAAAACACCATTGTAACGGTCAGGAACAGCCGCGACCTCACCTCGCAAACACAGGATGCGTTTAAGGAAAACATGGAAATATCCAACAAGATCGGTCAACTGGTGGATGAAATCGCCGCCGCGTCTCAGGAACAGGCCCAGGGAATCGGGCAAATCGGCAAGGCGGTGGCGGAAATGGATAAAGTCGTTCAGCAGACGGCGGCCAATGCGGAAGAATCCGCCAGCGCCTCCGAGGAAATGAACGCGCAAGCCGTCCAGATGAAAAGCAATGTAGATCAACTGGTCACGATTATTGAAGGCGGCGCGCAGAGCCGGGTGGCGGCAACCACCGTTTTTTCCAAGGCAAAACCGGAAACGCGACAGGCCGGGAAACCGCCGGCCAAAAAACTGCTCGCAGCCGCACCCGCAGCCAAAGCGGGCGCCAAAACGCGCCGGCCGGAGGATGTGATTCCTTTTGAGAAAGACGGCTTCCAGGATTTCTAGCCCGTTACGAGGGGGCGCTTCGTCCTTTGCGAACCATTCCTGGAATCGAATACTTTTTAATGTTGCGTTCCCGCCGCCCGGTTGGCCGCGGCAATCGCCTGATGCGCCAGGTCGACAGACTGCCCCAGGGTACTGAGAGCCTGAGCGGAATTGTGGAAACCCATTGAGCTTTCCGCGGCAATGCAGTCCCAGAACCACTGCGATTTGCGAACCAGTTCGCGCGCCCTGGCCAGTTCCGCCTGGTTGACCTTGGGGGCTGCCCCGGCTTTGCCGATCACATCGTGCGCGCGGGCGATCGTTTTGCCGGCTGTGTGCTGCAGATCCCAGACGTGATTTTGAACTTTTTTCACGCTCTCCAAAAGCCATTTTTCATCCTGCGTGTGACAGGTGCGGCAGGAGGCCGAAACGGTTTTCATCGGACTGGTCATCCAGTGCGACGAATACTTGCGTCCGCCTTCCCGCATATAAGGCATGTGACAGTCGGCGCAGGACACGCCGGATCGCGCGTGTACACCACCGCTGAAGAGTTCATAATCGGGATGCTGAGCCTTGAGCATCTTCGCTTGTGAATCGGGATGCTGCCAGTCCATGTCAAACCCGAAAGGGATATCGCTGTAGTAGGCATACATTTCCTGCGGTGCAAGCCCTTTAGCCCACGGGAAAACAACGCGCTTTTCTTCCGGCTCGAAATAATATTCTGAATGGCACTGGGCGCATACGTAGCTGCGCATATCTTCGCGCGACGCTTTTTGCAAATCAATCCCCCGCAGGTCCATGGCTTCAATGAAAGCCGGATTGATAACCTGCAGCTTCATGGTTTGAGGATCATGACAGTTGGCGCATGTGATCGGATGCTTGATGCGTGGCAGCAGTTCGGACAGGGGTGTTTTGGCATAGCGCCATCCCATTTCCATGTAGATATCTTTGAGATTAGCCGTCTTGCAGGTCATGCACGAACCGGGCGTTGCGGGATTAACGCGTTTCGTTTCGATCAGATCCTCCACGGCGTAGGGATGGCCCCGGTCTTCCTGATAATCCTTGCTGAAGGCCATGCCTTTGAAGTTCATCAGAATTTCCGGCTCTTTGGTCGATTTCTGATATTTCTCGGAGCCCCCGAAGCCGGTGGGGGAAGCGGCCATTTCTTTGTTTTTCAGATAACTCTGGTATTGAAGCGGATAAGATTGGCCCCAGACCGCGGGATCATATTCGTTTTCGGCAATGGCGGTAAGCCTTACAGTGCCAGCCGGCGGCAGAAGAAATACGCGGATGAGCACCACCATCAGTAAAATTAACAAAAGCGCCGCCAGAATTTTTAAGAGAATACTTCCCTTACTCAATTTTAATACCTCCTTGGTCCAGTCCTCTGCCGTGCACCAGATACCGGTGACATTTCAGACAATCGGCGCCGTCTGACGCC
This sequence comes from Smithellaceae bacterium, assembly GCA_046484315.1. Lineage (GTDB taxonomy): Bacteria > Desulfobacterota > Syntrophia > Syntrophales > Smithellaceae > UBA8904. Next base: position 2,360 of record JAWOJC010000217.1, read on the forward strand.
ATCTTTGTATCGGCGATGGTGGATGCATGACAGCGGACACAGTTTCCGTTGACAATGTGCCGGCTTTCGTCGGACATGCCGATGCCCGCCGGATAGTCGCGCGCCGTTTCATGGATCAGGTCATTGAGGCCGGCCCGGGTTTTGTACGCCACCTTGCCTGCGATATGCGTATCCGGCAAATGACATTCCACACAGGAAAACTGCCGGTGGTTGGATGCCTCCCAGCGGCTGTGCACCGTCTGCATGCTGTGGCACGAACCGCAGAACCGCGCGTCACCGGACTGATGATACGCGCCGACAGCCAGGCCCGCCGCCACAACGGCGATTAAAACACTGGTGACGATGATACCGGAAATAGATGTTCTTCTGGCGCGTTCAAGAATCATAATCGCTGCACCGGCCTGGAATAAAAATGAATTTGATGTTTGGTCATACGTTTTGCTTCGGGAGAAATCTTAATGGGAAACAGAAAACAAGTCAATTAAATATTCATGCCGGCTCAGTCGGGAAATCCGCTCATAAAGGCATTCTCCGCGTCGTAGGTGCCGATCAGAATCAGTTCATCGTCTTCGGCAATCTGAAGCGACGGTTCCGGATTGATAAACGTCTCCCCTTTGTGGACGATGGCCACCACGGTGCATCCCGTTTTCTCCCGGATTCCGGATTGGGACAGGGTCTTTCCCTCCAGCGATTTGGGCGCCTGCAGATGAAAGAAATTCAATCCTTCCGCCAAAAGCAGGGTTTCTTCATTCATCAGATAATTAAAAATGGCGTTGGCGCCGAGTGACGCGTAGGACATCACGAAATCGGCCCCGGCACGGTGCAGCGTCGAAACATTGCGATCTTCGCTGGAACGGCTTAGAATCTGCATATCCGGCCTGAGGCTGCGCAGATATTTGGTCAGATAAATATTGGTCGCGTCATCATGTGAGGTAATCAGCGCGGCGGGCGCTTTTTCAAACCAGGCCTTCTCCAGCGTCTGAATATCCGCCGCGTCGCCGAACACAAAGTGCGTTTCGTCCTGATTGCGGCGGCGGTTTTTTTCAATGATCAGATACGGAATATCCGATTCTTCAAATCGGGCGGCAATGGCATGCCCGACACGGCCGCCGCCGACGATAATGACCGGGTCGCCGGCCACTTTGTATATTTGATAAAAGGAATAGACTTCATCATATTTCGCCAGCGCGTCTTCGGTGCCGGCAAGCACCAGAACGCCTGAACGGTCGATAACCGTGTCCGGTCGAGGAACTGAAAACCTTCCCCGCTCCCAGATCCCGACCACGGTCAGGCCGAAGGTTTCCCGCAGGGAGCTTTGCGCAATGGTCTGTCCAACCAGGGGGGTTCCGATGACCGGCGCCTGGGCTGTGACCAGTTGCTCGTAACGGCCGATAATGTTGGATTTACAGTCGCCGGCAACTGTCCATGAGGCAAGCGAGCGCCCCAGAAGCTCGTGCAGCTGCAGGACGCGTGAACTGCCGGCCATCTGCAGAATATCCACAGAGTGAGGCGAATCCGCCGTGGTGATAATGGGCAAATATTCAAAATCCTCACGCAACGTCAGTGCGATGTTGGTGTTCATCTGATCGGAGTTGGTGGCCACAACCAGCGCGGCATTCTGCACACGCAGCCTGGCATAGGTTGCGGGATCGTCAATATTGCCCACGGCCACATGAATGTTTTTATCATAGAGCTCCAACGCCCGCTGAAATTCCTCCACGACCACCACGTAATCCTTCTTATAGCCTTCAAGTTTATCAATGAGCGATGCCGTCACGGGGTCATAGTGGGTGATGATCACGTGGTTGCGTGTATCCGACGGCAGTTCCCGCGGGGTTCGCCTTCTGGCCTGCGCGTCCATCCAGGGGCCGAAAAAATATTTGATAAAAATGAATGGCAACAAAATTAAAAGCAGGATCACGCCGGAGAGCAAAACCAAAATGGAGAATGCGCGGCCCAGATCGCCGGTAAATGTAATGTCGCCGAACCCGAGCGTGGACATGGTGACGATGGTCCAGTACACACCCGTCATCCAGGAGTGCTGCTGACCTTCCGCCGCCATGATGTAGTGAAAAAAGACGCTGTAGAGTGTGATGAGCGCAACCATCAAAATCAGATACTTCACCACCAGGGCAGTATTGGCTTTGTTGATCTTGCTTGCAAACACGGTGCTGATAACAGCCGGCAGAAATTTCATGAGGACCATCGCCTTTGTGGGAATCGGTATTTTGCATCGGACAAATCCGCGCTTTCGGGGGCAGTATAGAAACTGGATCCCGGACTGTCAACACAAAAGGAAGCGCGTGGCGCGCGGAAAAGGACAATTTTTGTTTATGCGATGATATCTTGCAGGGCGCCTTCAATCTCAGGGTGACGGAATTGAAATCCCGCATCGATCAACCGGCGCGGAATCACGCGCTGACCTTTGAGCAGAACGTCGCCGAATTCACCGAGAATCAGCTTCATCATGAAGGCGGGCGCGGGCAGAAAAGACGGCCTGTGTAAAATCCGACCGATGGCCTCACCCAGTTGCCTGTTGCGGACCGGTTGAGGCGCACACAGATTTACCGGGCCGTTAATATCCTTTCGCTCCAAAAGAAAGATGAAAGCCGCGGCCAG
>JAWOJC010000236.1:0-8544 GCA_046484315.1 Smithellaceae bacterium
TCAAGAGAACCTCTATCCCGACACGATCTATTCGTTTGATTCGGGCGGCGACCCGGGCGTGATTCCGAAGCTCACCTACGAGCAGTTTTGTGATTTTCTCCGCCGCTACTATTCACCGACCAACGCGCGTTTTTTTCTCTATGGCGATATTCCGACGAAGGACCACCTGGTTTTTCTCGAAGAAATGCTCAAAGATTTTGACCGCGTTGCGGTTGATTCGTCCATAGCGAGCCAGAGCGTCTTTCCTTCGCCCCGCCGTATATTCGGGTTCTATCCCGTGGATCCGGATGAGTCGTTGGATAAAAAGACCATGGTGAATATCGCCTGGATGACGGCCGAGAACAAAGATTTCGATACAGCCCTGCTGCTCGAAATCATCTCCAGCCTGCTTACCGGCAGCTCGGCCGGCCCGCTGCGCAAGGCGCTGATCGATTCGGGACTGGGTGAAGACCTGACGCCGGTCAGCGGCATGGAATCCGATCTTAAACAACTGATGTTCTGCGTCGGTCTGCGCCATGTCAAAACGGCGGATGCCGAAAAAGTCGAGCAGCTTATTTTCAGCACACTGGAGCAGATCGTCAAAAACGGATTTGACACGGAACTGATCGAAGGCGTTTTGCACCAGGTGGAATTTCACGGCAAGGAAATTTCCCGCGGTTCTTATCCCTACGGCATATCGCTGATGGGTAATGTTTTTCAAACCTGGCTCTATGACGGCGATCCGCTCGTCGGCCTCGACTTTGCCCGCGCCATTGAAAGCATCCGCAGCGCCTGGACGGTTGATCCGAAGTTGTTTCAAAACGCCGTGAAAAAATGGTTTCTGGACAATCCGCACCGTGTCATTTCAGTGATGGAGCCGGATCCGGAATTCAATCGCAGAACCGATGAAAAAGAAAAAGAGGTGATGACGGCTCTGAAGGCGACTTTGTCACCAGAGCAGCTCAGGGAGATTAACGAACAGGCCAAAACCCTCAAGGCCTATCAGGCCGAACCGGATCCTCCGGAAGCGGCGGCCACGCTGCCCAAATTAAAGCTGGAAGACATTCCCCGCCGGATCGAAACCATTCCCACGAAGCACACGAGCATTTCCGGCGTGCCGACACTCGAGCACGATATCTTTACCAACGGCATTGCAAACATCGATCTGGCCTTTGATCTCGCGCACGTCCCGGAAGCGCTTCAGCCGTATCTGCCTTTGCTTGGAAAAATGAGCGGCGGCATGGGCGCAGGTGGCTTTACATACGATGAGCTGACCAATCGTATCGCTTTGGCGATGGGCGGTTTCGGCTATGATCTGGCCGCCGGTTTTACCGTGGATGCAAGCGCCTGCTGGCAGAAGATGATTTTTTCGTTTAAGGCGCTTTATCGCAATGTGCCTCAGGCGGTTGCCATCACGAGCGACGTTTTATGCGCGGGCGATCTTGATTGTGAAGCCAGAATGCGCGATCTGATCGCCGAGCGAAAAAACGGGCTGCAATCGGCTGTTGTGCCCTCCGGGCATATCTTCGCCAAGCGCGCGGCGGGCGCGGGTTTGACCCTGCCTGCCTATCGCGATGAACAATGGCACGGCCGCACGCAACTGCGATTTGTGCAGCGTCAGGCCGAGGCCTTTTCTGTTGCAAAAGACGAATTGCGCGAAAAACTTGCGCAACTCAAAGCGATGCTCTTTACGCGCGCCAATCTGACAGTCAATATCACGGCCGATGCGGAGGGGCTTGCGCTGGCCTCAAAACACCTGTCCGGGCTTCTGGAAAGACTGCCCGCCGGCGCGGCCGCAACCGCGGCGATTCCGCCGCCGATCAGCGACGTCCATGCCGGTATCTCAGTGCCCACGCAGGTTTCCTATGTGGCGCGCGTGATGAAAGCACCCCCTTATAACGACCCGGCAGCGGCGATTTTAATGCTGGCGTCGCGCGAAATGTCCAACAGCTATCTTTACAAGCATATTCGCGTGCAGGGCGGCGCTTACGGCGGCATGTCCGCGTTTGATTTTTCCATGGGCCTGATGGCGTTTTTATCCTACCGCGATCCGCATATCGCGCAAACGCTCAACGTCTTTGATGCCGCGCAGAAGCATTACGCGGAAACCCTGCTGTCGACGGACGATCTGGAAAAAGCCATCATCAGCACAATCGGCGCGCTGGACAAACCCATGGATCCGTCGGGTCGTGGCTATATTGCCATGATCCGCGCATTTGCGCAGGCGACGGACACAATGCGCCAAGCCTTCCGTGACCATGTTTTGCAGGCGACGCCCACGCAGGTCAGAGACACCCTGGCCGCTTATTTTCCAAAAGCCGCCCGGTCGAAAGCCGTGGCTGTTTATTCGACGCGTGAAAAACTGGCTGAAGCCAATCAAGTTCTGACGGATAAGCTGGAAATAGAGAATTTGATCTAGACGTAGATAAAAGGAGCAAAGCGTTTGCATGACGAAGAAGAAACATGAAGGAACGCTCGTAAACTGCTTTTTCTGCGAGCATTTCTTTATTACCTATGAAGTGAAGTTTCCCTACGGCTGCCACGCAATGGAATTCAAGTCGGCCCGCATGCCTGCGGTGGCAGTGTTTGAAAGTTCCGGTATGGATTGCGCTTTGTATGTGCGCAAGAAAAAAGGGCACGCGCATCACGATTGATGCCGGCGCCCGGCCGTTTAAGGCCGGTTTACGTTTCCCGGTCGACGAGAGCCGCCGCCTCGTCCGATTCGGTCGCGTCCGCAGGGTCGGCGGGAACACCCGACTTGACTGCGGCCTTGCTCTGTTTTGCAATCTGGCGTTTGGAAGCCTTTTCCATTTGCTTTTGCTGCCTTGCTTTTTCTTTGGCAGTTTTGCCGAAGTTGTACGGCGCTTTACCCATTTTTAAATTCCTTTGTTGATGAAACGTTTCGTGGCGTGTGTAAAAAAAAGAAGAGGCATTCCAAAAAAATATTTTAATGGAATGCCTCTTGTAAAATTACGTTTGAATTAGAGCGCTTTCACGTTTTCTGCTGACGGACCCTTCTGGCCATCAGTGATGTCGAAGCTTACACGCTGGCCTTCGCTCAACGTCTTGAAGCCGCCGGACTGAATCGCGCTGAAGTGAACAAACACATCACCGCCGCCGTCTTTTTCGATGAACCCGAAACCCTTGCTTTCATTGAACCACTTTACTTTACCTTCTGGCATTGCTTTCATCCTCCTTTCTTAAAATTACCTAAGTCGGATTTTTTGCCATGGTAGGAAGAAAACAACCACCAAGATTCCAAAGAACCAAGGCGGTTAACCTTTGCTCCTCAAAATAGTTCATCCAAACTTATTTAGTGTTGCGAAGTATATGACGGCCTTTATTGAAAGTCAAGCTTTGTTCTTTAATTATTCCAAGATTATCAGCATTTAGAAAACGTGATGCCGAAAGGGACTTTTTCGGCACTATTGTCTTGACTTAATGGGGTTAAGGGAAGAGGCTAATACCCTACGGCGGGTGTGAACGCCGGAGAGGAGATTAAAATGAAAACCTATCATGTCTGGTACAGAAAAGAGCCCACCCACCGGGTGGACAAAAGTTTGACAATTGGTGATATTTCCAAAAAATATTGCATGGTTAGTCAGATTCACGCAGGCTGTTTGAGTGAGGTATTTGAGCAGCAGCAATCGGAAATCTGGAGCGCCAGGGTCGAGGAAGAAATGGCGGTTGTGATCAAAAAGGCGGGATTGCATCATACTTCCATGGACGTGGGAGATGTCGCAGAAGTAAATGGAAAATATTTTCAGGTCGACCTGTCCGGCTGGATACGGGTAGAGTCGTAAATCGTGGCACAATTATCCGTTCTCATTCAGGGTTAACGCCTTTTTGGGGAATCAACCCTGAATGAGGAGACAGGCTTGTTATTGACCTTTAAAATCAGCCGGGCGTCTTTCCAGAAACGACATCATCGCCTCTTTTAAATCCGCCGACATCAGCAGCGTGGCGTTTTTCTGGATCGCCATCGCCATGCCCTCGTAAACATTAACATAACGGCTGAAATTGAGAACTTCCTTGGTGCATGTCAGCGCCAGAGGCGCGTTGGCCGCGATCTGCGCCGCCAGTTTCCGCGCCGCATCCATGAGGGTTGCCTGATTCGGCAGAACCTCGTTGACCAGCCCCATCTTTTCCACATCACGCGCCGAATAGTTGGCGGCGGTAAAGGCCATCTGGCGGGCAAAGCCCTGGCCGACGATCATGGGAAGCCTCTGCAGCACACCCATGTCCGCCACCAGGCCGATGTTGGCTTCTTTCAGGCAGAAGACCGCGTCTTCGGAGCAAAGACGAATATCGCAGGCGGAAATCATGTCGAGCCCGCCGCCGATACACTTGCCATGCACTGCTGCGATGACCGGTTTGCAACATTCTTCAATGGCGTTGCAGCAGTCAAACAGGGGTTGTGATTTTTTAATGGTATCGAGAATGCCTTTGGCGGATGAATGATCTCCGCCGGCCGCCTGCTTCAAGTCCAGGCCGGCGCAGAAAATTCTCGCTGTGCTGGAAAAGATGATGCAGCGCACATCGTCATGGTCGCTCATCTTGCGAAACACGTCAGCAATTTCCGAGGCAAAATCCAGACTCAGCGCGTTGAGCGCATCGACGCGCGCCATCGCCACTGTGGCCACATGGTTTTCAATTTTCAGATCAATGTATTTGTATTCCATATATCCTCCTTCGGGGCATTATTTGCAGATTTGTGCCGGTACGATACGCCCATTGCGCGGATTTGTCCATGGCGTTACTTTTTATTCGCGAAGTACCGTTCCAGGCGATTGAGGCCTTCTTCGATGTTTTCCATCGATGTGGCGTAAGAAAATCTTAAGAACCCTTCGCCGCCGGAGCCGAAATCAATACCGGGCGTCACGCCGACTTTTGCCTCTTCGGTAATCCGGAACGCCTCCTTGTAGGAATCGGCGAAAAATTTGCGTCCATCGGCAAACACATAAAAAGCGCCGGTCGGTTCCACATGAATGACAAAACCCATGTTTTGAAGACGATCCAGCATATAGCGTCGGCGCTGATTATAGATATGTTTCATGCCGGCGACCTCGTCGCGCGTTTTCGTCAAGGCGGCAATGCCCGCCCACTGAATAAAGCCGTTGGCGGATATCATGAAATTCTGATGAATCCGCTGCATCACCGCGCTGAAAGCCTTGGGAAAAATCAGATAGCCCAATCGCCAGCCGGTCATCGCGTAGAGTTTGGAAAAACCGTTGATCACAAAAGCCCGGTCGGTAAATTCCAGAATGGAATGCGCCTTGCCGTCATACACCAGGCCGGAATAAATCTCGTCGGAAATAATGTAGGGGCCGTCGAAACGGGCGATTTCGCGCAGTTGATCGCGGGTCATCACAATGCCGGTCGGATTGCAAGGCGAGTTGATAATGATAGCTTTGGTCCGGGGCGAAAGACTTTTTTTGATATCTTCGGGGCGGTACTGAAACCCTTCTTCGGGATACGTGCGGATTTCCTTCATAGCGCCCCCGGCCGCCAAAATAAAATTCTGATAGCAGGGATAGCGGGGGTTGGAAATAATCACCTCATCGCCGTGGTCTAAAATGGCCAGCATCGCGAAGAGCAACACAGGCGATGTGCCGGTAGAAACCAGCACCTGATCCGGCGTGATCGTGACGCCGTGCTCCTGCAAATAAAAATCACAGACCGCCTGACGCAGTTCGAGCAGGCCCAGCGCGTGGGTATAGCGGGTTTTGTTGTTTTGCAGCGCGTCGACAGCCGCATCGCTGATCACTTTCGGCGTGGGAAAATCCGGTTCGCCCACCTCCATGTGGATCACATGTTCGCCTTGTCGTTCCAGCTCTTCGGCTTTCGCCATGACATCCATGACAATGAAAGACGTAAATTCGGACGCGCGCTTGGAAATCATACCGCCACCCTCAGGCCAAAAGCGTTTTCGCCACCGCGTTGAAATCTGCGGCGACACGTGAGCGTGGGAACTTGATGACCGGAATCTCCTGACGCAGAATGGATTTCGGCACAATGTCATCCTGGCGGATATTGCCCAGCCAGGTGAGTGAAAAGCCCAGAAACCGTTGACTGATCGTGTCAATATTCTTGAAAATGGACGCGCCTTCTTTATTGTCGACGACGTTGTTGGTGATAATCTCGAAAGACTGTCTCCCGAACACCTGAAACATCACCTTCACCATTGCGTAGGCGTCGGTGAGGCTGGTCAGCTCGCGGTTAATCACAATGATATTTTGCGCGGCCAGCAAATTGAACTGAAGAACCACTTCGGAAATGCCCGCGCCCGTGTCGAGCAAAATAACATCATAACCTTCAATTTCAAGCAGCATGTCCTTGATCGTCTGAATCTTTTCAAACAGAAGTTGCGCCATCTCCCGGATGCCCGAACTGGCGGCGATCAGATCAAACCCCCCGGGTGTCGGCACAATAACATCGCGCAGATGCAGATCCCCGAAGACCACATCCTGAAGCGTCCGTTTGGGATTTACACCCAGCATGATATCAATATTGGCCAGGCCCAGATCGCAATCCACCACCAGAACCTTTTTACCGGCTTTCGTGAGTGTGGCCGCCAGATTCGTCGTGACAAAGGTTTTGCCAACGCCGCCCTTCCCCCTGGTCAGAGATAAAATTTGCGTGTCTTGTTTCATTTTCATTGTTTTCCCCTGCTCTTTGGCCTTGCTTTTTTCTTTTCCGCCAGCGGCTGGAAAATGTGGTAGAGCACTTCCTTTTCTTCCCAGGTCACAGCTTTGGAATCCGGTATCACGATGTCCGGATGAGCGATCTTTCCCTTGCCCGATTTTTTTGCCCCGTAGAGCAACTGATCCACCTGGTGCAGAAATGCCTCTCCGTTTAAGACACAGGCCGTGTTGAATTCATCCACCCCGATGGAGGACGACACGGAAAGTTGCAGCCTTGCGGCGGCCTGCAAAATAAGCGCGTGCCAGCGTCCGGCAATCGTAATCCCGTCTCGCAGTGATGTGGCGGGCAGGATGATGGCGAACTCATCGCCGCCGAAGCGGCAGGCGAAATCGGTCGGCCTGATATTGTGCAGGATCTGGCGGCAGATATGGACAAGAAACTCGTCACCCCGGGCATGCCCCAGCGTATCATTGACGAGCTTGAAATTATCCAGATCGATGAAGATCAGGCAAAAAGGCTCGCCGGTGCGGCGTGTGCGCGTCACTTCAACATCGAGCTGCCTGTTGAAAAAGCGCTTGTTGTACAATCCGGTCAATTCATCCGTGATGCTAAGCGATTTAAGATGGCGGTTTTCCTCTTCCAGCGCCGCAATCCGTGCGGACAGACCTTCCTGCGCACCGACGCGAACGCCCAGATCAAGCAGCGCCTGCAAATGCTTTGCCGGCAGATGCCGGATGGGGATCAGCAGCATATCCTCCGGTGAAGGGCGAACACCCTTTGCCGTCTGCTTTTTGATATTTTTGAATGGGATGGGTTGAGGTCGTGTTGTTTTTGAAGCGTCGGGAAGACAGGCGGGTGCGGTTTTTTTGGCAGATTTCATGCTTGAATTCAGTCCGGCGCTGTCTGTAAAAAAATTTAAAAAATGGTGCCGAAGCCGGGATTTGAACCCGGATAGGCGTTGCCCACTACCCCCTCAAGATAGCGTGTCTACCAATTCCACCACTTCGGCAGCAAATTCACTTAAGAAAACAACTCCTTTACGTTTCCGTGGCCAATGTTGCCGAAGCCGGATCAGGGGTTGTCGCAATAAAAAGAACAAAGACTATTTTGTTTCCGTCGCCGGTTGCTGTGCTGCGTCCGGAGCGGGCATCGGCACAACAGGAGCCGCCTCGCGTGTAATCGGCGCGGGAACGCGATCCACCAGAGAGGAACCTTTTTTGCCTGCCGTGTAAGCCAGCGTCAGAGAGGTAAGCATGAAAATAACGGCCACTGCGGCAGTCATTTTGCCCAGAAACGTTCCGGCGCCGCTGGAACCGAAAACCGTCTGGCTGGAACCGCCAAAAGCGGCGCCCATGTTTGCTCCCTTGCCCGCCTGAAGCAAAACGATCAAAATGAGCGTAATGCAGGCAACAATATGAAGGATAGTAACCAATGTATACATATTTTCTACCTTTTTTTAAAAACCCTTTTCGTTTCTCACAGTTCGCCTCTCATATCATCGGCGCGCACTTTATTCAATGCCCAAGTTTTGCACGCCATAGTCGCATGCCTGCTGTGCCGACGACACGAAGGCGGCCTGAATTCGAACCGCCTGTGATCTTGAAACTCGGCATCATATCCAAACAACTCGGAATCGTCAACTTTTTTCTTTCACGGGGGGCAAGCCGACGGCTATGGGCGATAGGCTATGGGCGAGGGGCGATAGGGACGTTTAAAGTTTAACGTTTAAAGTTTAAAGTTTAAAGTTTAAGTTTAAAGTATTATTGCTCAGACAACCAAAGAGGGATCAAGGGGGATTTTCTCTGGCGCTTTTTTAACAACCTATTGCGTCTGCTTCTTCGGACCCGCCAGGAGCGCATCCAGCGGGCTTTGCAGACTGCGGATATCCCGGGACATGACGTGCGTGTAGATTTCCGTGGT
>JAWOJC010000117.1:0-9973 GCA_046484315.1 Smithellaceae bacterium
TTGTTCATCTGCTGGCCGTGGCGAATGGCGAGCCCCGGCGTTTTCTGGAATGGGACGCCGACCGGGCTGCCGCAGAGCTTTCTCCGATTGCCGGCCTCAGCGAGATAGACCGCGAGCGGGCTTCGCTGATGATTCGCATTTATCAGCTGATTCATAAAAAATATCACCCGCAGTATTTTGATCTGCTCAACGATCTGGAATCGCAAAACGCGTTTGCGCAAAGCGATATCCTTTCGCTCAAACGGGCGCTGAAGAGCAAAAACTACCGCCGCAGCCTGACGATTCTGATCAAATTCATGAATCTGCTCAAGGATAAAATTCTTTCCGGAGAAAAGACACAGTCGTTTGAAAACATCTATTACAAACGGCATATCGCCGCCGGTATTCCGTCGATGTACGGCACCTATCATGAAGAGAAGTTCGACGCGCTGGGCCTGTCTTTGCGGCTGGAGAGCCTCGCCACAATGCTGTTTGAAGAGCTGATCCAGTCGCTGAATCTCAAATTTATCACCAAGTACACGATCATCAAGATCCACACCTATATCTGGAGCTTCATCAGCGCCCTGGAGCTCGAAGGCGTGGCCACGGAAAGCCTGGTGTCCAAGGTGAACTATGTGACCAGCGCGCTGCCGATCAAACAGTTTTCCATCGAGCAGTACATCGATATCTTCCGGTTTATCTCCAAGGGGATTCAGGATATTATCCGGGATTATTATATCGACGCGCACAGCCCCAGTCTTCCCGGTATCGTGTATCAAATTGAAGACCTGTCGCGCGGGGCGGAGGGCGTCTCAGACAAGCGCCATGACGAGAGCAACCTCTACCAGCAGTCGGAGAATTTTTTCCGTGCCCTGATCTCTTCGGCGTTCGGCCTGCAGGTGCTGGATAATTTTGTGCACGCCGTCATTAAAACGCTCAATGCCGAACTGGATAAATTCAAGGACAATAAAAGGACGCTCAACCGTCTGATGGTCTACAATCCCGATCAGGCTGTCTCCGCCCTCGGCAGCAAAAACCCGAGGCTGGACAATCAGATCCTGCTGGGCAACAAGGGTTATTTCCTCAAACAGCTTATTGCCTGCGGATTTCAGGTGCCTCCGGGGTTTATCATCACCACCGAAGTGTTCCGGTGCTACGACGCGGTTTACGGGTATAAATATATTTTCAGCGATCTGGCCGCCCGCGTGAACCGGGAAATAGCGGCGCTGGAGAAAAAAACCGGCCGCCGGTTCGGCGACCCCAAAAATCCTCTGCTTTTTTCGGTGCGCAGCGGCGCGACCGTGTCTCTGCCCGGCATGATGCGCTCCTTTTTAAACGTAGGCATCAATGAATCGATTGCCGAAACGCTGAGCCGCAAAAAGAACTTCCAGTGGGCGGCCTGGGATTCCTACCGGCGTTTTCTTCAGACCTGGGGGATGTTTCAGGGATTGAGCCGCGATTTCTTCGATGCGATTATGGACGGCTTTAAACAGAAATTTTCCGTGGAAAGAAAAATCGGTTTTGCGCCGGAGCAGATGAAAGCAATCGCGCTGGCCTACAAGAAAGGCATTATCGATGCCGGCGTCCCGCTGACGGACGATCCGATGCGGCAACTGAGGCACGCGGTTTTACAGGTTTTTGATTCCTGGTATTCCGATCAGGCCAAAATATACCGCCATCAGATGCACCTGTCCGACGAATGGGGCACGGCCGTGATCGTGCAGGCGATGGTGTTCGGCAATCTTCACGAGCGTTCCGGATCCGGCGTCATTTTTACGCGGGACCCCAAAAGCGCGTCGTCGGACGTGACGCTTTATGGCGATTTTATTTTCGGTGTGCAGGGTGACGATATCGTTTCCGGTTTGGTCGAAACCTTTCCGATCTCGGAGAGGCAGCGACTGACGGAGCACCGCAACACGGATATCTCGCTGGAGACAAGGTTTCCGGAGATTTACGCCGAACTCGTCCGGATCTCTGAAATTCTGATCTACGAAAAAGGATTTCATCATCAGGAAATAGAATTCACCTTCGAAGGCCCGCACCGGCAGCATCTATTTTTATTACAGACCCGCGATATGGATCAGATAACCACCAAAAAACTCAGACGGTTCAAGGACACGCCGTCGCTTCGGACCTCGCTGATCGGAACCGGTATCGGGGTGAGCGGCGGCGCCCTGTGCGGCCGGGCGGTCTATTCGGAAGACGATATTCACCTGTATCGCAAGCAGGAACCGGAAACATCCCTGATTCTGGTGCGGCCTGATACTGTTCCGGACGATGTCGGCGTGCTTTTACAGGTGGAAGGGCTTCTGACCGCCAAGGGCGGCGCAACGTCGCATGCCGCCGTGACGATCCCGCAGCTGGGCAAAGTCGGCGTGGTCGGAATGGGCCGGCTGAAGGTTTACGAAACAGAGGGATACGCCACCATCGAGGAACGCGACATCCGCAGCGGGGATTTCATCTGCATTGACGGCTGGAGCGGCTCGCTTTATACTGGCAGGCATGAAAGCGAAACGGAGCAACACTATTCCATGACGCTGTAGGTTCAAACCTGCGAGGCGACATTATTTTTTAAAGAAACGAAAACTGTTTTTGCCATCCGTGTTTTTGACGCGATACATTGCCTGATCCGCGGAGGTCATGAGCGCGTTGGAATCCGTGCCGTGTTCGGGGAATAACGAAATGCCGACGCTGAACCGCACATGGATATTCACCGGCGGATCGCCTATCGCCAGCGGCGCCTTGAATTTTTCAAACAGGTGGCGGACGATCACCTCGATATGTTTTTTTTCGGCCACATCGGTCAGGAGAATCAGAAACTCGTCGCCGCCGATGCGCGCGATGGTGTCGTTTTCCCGCCGGACAACCTGTCTCAGCCGGTCGGCGATTCCGATGAGCGCTTTATCTCCGAAGTCATGCCCATGGGTATCATTGATTTCCTTGAATCCGTCCAGATCGATAAATAGCAGGGCCAACAGGGCTTCTCTTCTTTTGGCGGACAAGATGGCCTGTTCCAGACGATCCATCATCAGCTTTCTGTTGGGCAGGGCGGTGAGGGGGTCGGAGTAGGCGATCTGCATGACCTTGCCCTCCGTCAGATCGACGAAATTTCCCAAAATGGCCTGCTGTTGATTCATGTGAATCAGGGCGAAAGATCCGAGGATCCACTTCACCTTTTCGTCTTTTGTCAGAACCCGGAACATGCAGAAAGAGTCCGACTCGCCGTCGAGCATGCCGCGCAGGCTTTTTTGCACATGCTCCAGGTCGTCTTTAAACACCATGTCTTCGGGGTGAGAGCCCCGCAATTCCCGCGGCGAAAAACCCACGATTTCCGCAAAGGCCTTGTTGGTAAAAATCAGTTTCTGTTTTTCGAAAATGCAGATGCCGAAAGGCGACAGGTTGAGCATGATTTGAATAAATTCGTTGAGCTCCCGAACCTGCTTCGTGGCGGAGGCAAACTGGATGCGCAGTTTCTCGCTCTCATCGGCCGCTTTCTTTAAACGCCCGTCCGGCGAATCTTCCTTTTCATACGTTTGCTTTGAATCGCCGTCCATAAAAGCTCCACTTAATATTCCGGCGGCCCGGACCTGCCGACCACGGTGCTGTGCGGTATCATACCTTACTTGATCGCCATTACGAAAGTAATTTTTCCCGTCTGCCGTCCAAAAAAAATCCCGGCGTTTACCTTCAGCGGTAAAGCCGGGATCCGCGGGGCGTGCCACCGCTTATAAAATATTTTTGTGGAGATAGACTGTCAGGTCCGCCAACCGGTTGGTGTAACTGCCGTACTCGTTATCGTACCAGCCGAAAATCTTGGCGTGAACCACCGGCACCTTCAGGGTTTTGTCGCCGATTTCCTTAAGAACACTGGCCGGCAGATTCGGAATCTGCGACAGATCCACGGGGATAAACGCGGTGCGGGTGTGATTGAACTGGCCTTCAATAATCACCGCCGCGTCCTCGCCGATCAGATCGGTAGAAACATTTTGCTCCATGGAGAATTTGACCAGTTTTTCAGGATTGCTTTCGGCCGCTTTGCGGTAAATGTTGTTGATCATTTTCGTGTCGATGGATGCCGCGTCGCTGCCGGCGTTTTTCCGGGCCTGGAACGTAGCGTTGAGCACAATCAGCGACAGGGTTGTTGTCGGGACGCGGATCGAGTCGGCCATGAAGCCTATATTTTTAACTTCCGGAATCACTTGTCCGAGGGCCTCCGCCGCATTGGTGGACGTCAGAATGATGTTGTTGAGAATGCTGCGGGTTTTTCGGAGATCTTTTTCGCCGGCCTTGGGCATCTTGTCGAGCACGCTTTGCGTGTTGGTGACGGCATGGATCGTGGACATCGACGCCGTCAGAATCGTTCCGGTTTCCTCGTTTTCCAGAAGCGGTTTAACCATATGGGCAAGCCCCGTCGTTGTGCAGGACGCGGCGGACACCAGCGTGTGCTTCTTGGGATTGAAGGCTGTGTGGTTGATTCCGTAAATCAGCGTGGTGACATCCTCGGGTACGGTGATCGCCTTGTTTTTAATCTTGAACGGCGCGGAATGAACCACGAGTTTGGCCCCGCCGTTGAGATGCCCGCGAATGGAGCCTTTTTTGTCGTCCACCGGCACCGTTGGATCTTTGAAGGTTCCGCTGCAATCGACCACCACATCGACACCATGCTGACGCCAGGGGATGTTCATCGGATTGCGTTCCTGGCGCAGAATCGTCACCGGTACGCCGTCGATGATCATCTTGCCGTTTTTCTCATCCGTAATCTGGATGAGGCGGTCGGATTTGATGCCGTAGAGAAACCGGTGCATCAGTCCGTAGGTCGCGTCCTTTTCAATAAGCTGGGCGATGGCATCTAAGCTTGTGCCCACTTCCCGGCCCAGATTCACCACAATTTCACTGAAATACTTTCTTCCGATGTGGTGCCACAGCGTCAGCTTGCCGATACGACCCAGACTGTTGATGCCCAAAACAGGCACCCTGCTTTCCTGCGTGTTGCTTTTGACCATGATCTATTGCCTCCTTTGCCCCGAAGGGACGGAATTGTCATGAGGGTCCAGAGGGGCGCACAGTTTCCCCCCGGTGAATGAATAGTAGTGGAAATGATATAAATATTGCGAATTTACGAAGTCCATAAGCTCTTGAGGTCATTTTGGAAGACCGCCATTTTCTTACTCGAAACATGACCTAAAGTCAAGGACGGAAAAGACCGGGACCGATTTTCGGCTTTAAAGCGAAAGGCCGGGGGGAATATCAAAGACGCGTAGAGCATCTCTAGTGTCAGCGCTTAAATTCGTCCGGCCCGTGCGATGGGGCAGGGCGGCAGGCATGACCCATCAGCAACAGCAGCCGGCCCCGTTTCTTCCGTCTTCAGGTCCGCAGCAGCACTCGCCGGTTCGTCCCAAAAGCTGATTGATCACGGCGGCGGCGCAGCCGACACCGGATTGTACAGTCACGGCCGATACGGGACAGTTCACCGCGCAGGCACCGCATTCCATGCAGGCGTCGCGATCTGTGATCCGCACGCTTTTGGCATTCATGTTGAAAACCCCGTGCGGGCAGACATCCAGACACAGGCCGCAGCCCGTGCATTTTTTTTCATCGAGCGCGAGTGTCGCCACGTTTTTCAGGTATCTCATCCGATTCATCCTATTCCCCCCATACTTGTCACACGTGAGGCCAGCCAGAAAACGCAGCCGACGGCGGCGGCCATGATTTCCGCGGGCATCGCCCATCGCATTTCCTTTTTAACGCCGGAGAGCGATGTGTAAGTTGAACAGCCGGTAAAATTCATGGCCAGATAGGCTGAAATAGCCGGAATGATGCAAAGCCACGCCGCCGCTTCGAGCAGGCCGGACCATTCATGGAAAGGACCGCCGCGCCAGCTTATCAAAACAATCGCGACCGCCAGCCCCACCATCAGTCCCTGCAATGAAAACGCGCGGGCGGGCAGGTAAGGCAGAAGGAGCGGATGCAGCACAGCGCCGGCCATAAATGCGGCGCCAAGCGCGATCACGGCAAAAAGCCCTTCCGTCTGGAAGGCCCGAAGCCAGCCCGCAATGCCGGCCTCTGCGCCCGCCGCGTAGCCGGCTATGGTGGCGATCAGCAAGAAGACGGACGCGATCAGCGCGAAGGGCTTCAACCCGATGGTGAGTTCCATGGGAATCAGAATGGCACGGTCCTTTAGTCCAAAGGTTACTTGTCTCATCTGCTTTGTGGCTTTAAGGCCCCCATCCAGGTACGCCTGCAAATCGGCTGCGCGCACCGGGCCGTAATGCACTTTAAATCCGGTCCGTCGCCGGACTTCGTGCGCGGCCACACCCGGCGCGCCGAGCTGCGGTAGAATCAGCCTGCGGTGCTGCACCACTTGCGCCAGCTTGCAAGCTTCAATCCGGAACACCAGCTCGTTCGTGCCGAAGGTTCCCTTTCCCGCCGCGCACCACACATTGATGCCCCTGGTATCCAAAACCAGGATCCAGGCGTTCATTCCCGGCAAAGCCGCGCGCAGCGCGTCAAAACTCAACTTATAATTGGCGCTGACGAAAACCTCGGACATTGCGCAAGGTGCACCCAGCGCGTAGAGCCCCGGATCGACAAGCTGATCCATCCTTCCTATGCCCCATCTGGCTTTAAACGCTCCCCACCGGTCGCGTCGATGCAGTGTGGATGAGACCTGCAAAACGGTGCCGGCCGGTGTTTCCAGCGCGCCTGTGACGAACGGCTGACTCGCGCGGGGTGGCGCGCTTGTCGAGCCTGCCGCGAGCGCGGATTCGGAAATCACAGGCAACGTGATCATTGCGTCGGGTTTGATTGCTTCTCGGTATTCAATCATTTAGGTTCTCCATCAGGATCAGGAACAGCAGCGGCCGTTTCCCGTCGTTTTGCAAATCGCTTCAATAAAGACACCTACCGCCCGGAGCGTGTCGTCCCGTCCGGACGCGGGCAGATGGCCTGCCACCCGGCCTAAAAATTCCGAAAGACAAAGACGGACATTATCATGAATCTTTTTTCCTTTCGGGGTCAGATACACCTCAATGGCGCGAGCATCGAGCGGATTTTTCCTTCGCTGGACCAACCGCTTTTCAATGAGCGGATTGATCAGCCTCGTGGTTGTGCTTTTGGCGACCGCGAGCTTTTCATGCAAGCCGGACATGGGGAAAGCGCGCCCGTCCGCGAGCGCATCGAGGATCATAAATTGATGAAAGGTTACCCCTTCGCAAAAAGCCTCATCCTGGCGGCAAAAGCGCGTCGCCTTTACCAGCCCGGTCAAAAGGGCCATCATTTGCTGATCCGTCTGTGTTTTCATAATGGTTGTAATATACAACTATCGGTGCGTTTGTCAAGGGGGAGAATAGCGCGTAACTGATGGCTCATGGCTCATAGCTCATAGCTGATGGCTGATGGTTCATAGTTTATAGTCGTGATTTTGTTGAGACGCAGGATTCGTCATTCCTGGCCATTCACAACGGGCGTTTTGTTTTTCTATTAAAAATGCTATTGTACGTCCATCTGAAAAACCTGAAAACCATGAGGAGAGCGTTTTATGTCTGCGCGAGCCGAAATTGCAGATGCGAAATTTGTCGAAGGATACAACTGTGCCCAGTCTGTGTTATTTTCCTTTAGCGATCAAACGAAGCTTGCGCACGGGCTCGCTTTGCAACTGGCCTGCGGGTTTGGCGCCGGTATGGGCCGTAAAGGCGAGGTCTGCGGAGCATTTACCGGCGGCCTGATGGTGCTGGGCGCGCTGTTCGGGCGCGGGGAAAACGAGACAAGCCGGGCCACGGAGGAAGTCTATGAAAAAACGCGGATATTGTATGCCCGTTTTTCTGCCCTGCAGGGTTCCTGCCTTTGCCGCGAACTGCTCAACGGCTGCGACTTGACCACGCCGGAAGGCCAAAAGTATTTCAAGGACAACGACTGTCTGAACGCCATCTGCAGGCCCTGCGTGCGAGACGCGGTGGAAATTGTGGAATCGCTTTTATGAATTCCGGATTACCGGTTTATCATTGCACATCAAGGAGGTACCCATTCATGAATCGTTTTGTCGTCCGGGTGTTGGCCATACTTGCGTGTTTGTGTCTTACGGCAGTAGGCGCTGTTTTGGATGCGCGGGCGGAGAGTTCCGTCTGGGTGGTCAAAGGGCCTGCCGCTACCGTCTATCTGGCGGGATCCTCCCACGTCCTGCGGGCTTCCGATCATCCGCTTCCGGCTGAGTTTGATCTGGCCTACCGGCAGGCCGGGCAGATCATCTTTGAGGCGCCGCCGGGCGATTTGGAAACGCCGGAATACCTGCAAAAGCTGATGCGCGTGGCCGCTCTGACGGACGGCACGACGCTTAAAAATCACTTAACGCCGGAGGTGTACGCGAAAGCGGCCGCTTTCTGCAAGGAGAAGAATTATCCGTTTGAACAATACCAGTTATTTCGCCCCTGGATGCTGTCGATGATGCTGACCCTGCAGGAAATGGCCAGAATCGGCGTGAACCCGGATTTCGGCGTCGATCAGCACTTCTATCAAAAAGCGCTGGCTGATGGAAAGCCGACAGGCGGCCTTGAGACGGCCGACGAGCAGATCGGTTTTCTGGCGACGATGGACGCCGGTATGGGCAACGCGCAGGTGCTGGAAACACTCGATGATTTGCGCGACCTTGACGCAAAAATCGAAGGCATTCTCAGCGCCTGGCGCAAAGGGGATGAGGCGGGCATTGAGGCTTTCAGTCTCCGGGAACTTAGAAATTATCCGCAACTGTATTCAACGCTCATTGTGGACCGCAACAAAAAATGGATCCCTAAAATTGAAACCCATATCCGCGGGAGTCAAAACACTATGGTGATTGTCGGGGTGGCGCATCTGGCGGGCAAAGACAGTGTGATTGATCTGCTTCGCAAACGCGGTCATCAGGTTGAAAAACTAAAAAGATAAGATCGGACAGTCTATGAACATGCCTTTGTATCAGGTGGATGCCTTCACCTCAAAAGTGTTTGCCGGTAACCCGGCGGCCGTGTGTCTTCTGGAAAAATGGCCTGAGGAAAAAATGCTCCAGTCGATCGCCGCCGAAAACAATCTGTCGGAAACCGCCTTTCTGGTACGGAAAGGATCGGCGGTGGAGCTGTGCTGGTTTACGCCGCGCGCGGAAGTCCGGCTTTGCGGGCATGCCACGCTGGCGGCCGCATATGTTCTTTTCGAGCGCAAACAGTGGCTCCAGGAAAGTATTCGTTTTGTCACACGTTACAGCGGTGAGCTCACGGTCAGCCGGAAGCACGACCTTTTCGAAATGGATTTTCCCGCCCAACCTGCGCAGACGGCAACCGCGGTGTCGGGCGCTGCCGCCGCTCTGGGCGTCAAGGCGGTGGAGGTGCTGCGTTCCGCGGAAGACCTGCTGGTGGTCCTGGATACCGAAAAGACGGTGCGCGAGGTGAATCCCGACATGGCCGCGCTGGCGGCAATCGACTGCCGCGGCGTGATCGTTACGGCGCGCGGAGAGCACAGCGATTTTGTCTCGCGCTTTTTTGCGCCCCGGGTCGGCATCAACGAAGATCCTGTAACGGGTTCGTCGCACACGGTGCTGGCGCCCTACTGGGCGCAGAAGCTCGGCAAAAACGAACTGCGTGCGCTCCAGGTGTCGCCGCGCGGCGGTGAGATTTACTGCCGCCACCGGGGCGAGCGGGTTCTCATTTCCGGCCGCGCCGTTTTGTACATGGAGGGCGTCATCACCCTGTAAAGGGCCTCGCCCTATTGCCTCATAAATAAATGTTACCGAAAGAAGCGCGTGAGAAGGAAACGTTTCCTCATAAAAGATGTTACCGAATCCGGGTAATCTTTTTAAGCGTCATTTCTATGATATTTCTTAACTCAAACGGGTTGAGCCGCTCAAGTTGTTTTATAAGCGCGTTTTTCGTGGTTATTGGAATATGTTCAGAGTCCATGATTCTTTGGTAAGGGGTTTTAGGTTTGTCGTGCTTTTTAATCGTTTTAGAGCCGATGCGTTCTTTTTCAATGA
>JAWOJC010000149.1:0-2986 GCA_046484315.1 Smithellaceae bacterium
CCTGGCGGGTGAGGTGAAACGCCTTCGCGCACGTCACTGCCGATGAGCACATGGCTCTTTGCGATTTCCGGCAGCAGGGTCTGTAAATCCACATCCGGCAAAACGTCCAGGTGAAAAATGCTGCCCATGGACGCGCGGATCACCTTGGGATTCGTGCTTTCCACAGAGTTGGGGCTCAAAAGGATGCTGCTGAACCCGAACCAGCGGGCCGTGCGGGCAAGCGCGCCCAGGTTCTGGGGATTGGCAATTTCATGGCAGATGAGCAGATGCCCTGTGCCGGACTGAAGAAGCGATGCCGGCGAGGGCGGGGATTTTCTTTGAACCACGGCCAGAATGCCTTCCGGTTCCTTGTCCTGGCTGAGCTTTTTCCATTCGGCGCGAGTCAACCCGTAAACCGGAACCGAATCAATTGCTTTTGCGATCAGCTTCTCCCAAAAGGCGGCTTTCTCCGGCAGGACCAGCAGCGCTTCGGGCCGCCAATCACTTTTGAAAAGTTCTTCAACCACCTTCACACCTTCGGCCAGAAACAAGGCATCTTCAAGGCGGAATTTCGCGTATGTCAATCTGGCCCATTGTTTCAACTGGTTTTGTGATGCGGTGGCAAACGCGGTTTGCATACAAACGTTACTCCTTTATGATGACCGGAGGCACTTCCTCATCTTTATCCGGCCAGATAAGGGACGTGAGGATCGAAAAGACCAAAATGGAGGCAATCACCAGCAGCGAGGCGGTAACCGGGATGTGAAAAAATTCTTCGATCAGCATTTTGATGCCGACGAACGACAGAATCGCCGCCAGGCCGTAGTGCAGAAGATGAAACAGTTTCATTAAGCCGGAAATCGCGAAAAAAAGCGAACGCAGGCCCAGAATCGCAAAAACGTTGGAGGTATAAACGATGAAAGGGTCCTTGGAAATGGCGAGAACGGCGGGAATTGAATCCACCGCAAATAAGATGTCGGTGGTTTCCAGCGCCAGCAGGACGGCCAGCATGGGCGTGGCATAGCGAACGCCTTTTTTGACCACAAAGAATCTGGCCCCGTGAAACTTTTCGGTGACGGGGATGAAAAAACGCAGCAGTTTGATGGCGATGTTTTTATCGGGATGAACCTCGGTTTGTTTGTTCAAGGCCATCTTAATCCCGGTATAGATCAGGAAGGCTCCGAAAATATACATCACCCAGTGGAACGTGTTGATCAGCGCCACGCCCGCCATGATGAAGACCGCCCGCGTGATCAGCGCCAGTAAAATGCCCCAAAACAGGGCCTTGTGCTCCAGTTCGCGCGGAACGGCAAAGAAGCGAAAAATCAGCATGAAGACAAACAGGTTGTCGATGCTCAGGGAGTATTCAATGAGGTAGCCTGCGAAATACTCCATAGCCTTCTGGTGGCCGTAAAAATAGTAAACCCCCAGGCCGAAAAGCAGTGAAAGTGCCACCCAGAAAGCCGTCCAGAGCAGGGCTTCCTTCATCTTAATCACATGGGCTTTGCGATTAATAACACCCAGATCCAGCGCCAGCATGGCAATAATAAACACCGCGAAGAGAATCCACCACAAGGTCATGAATGACGCATCCTTTTTACATGGATCGGCTCAACGCCTGAGCCGCGTTATGAATGATGTCCCAGACCGGGCCAAAAGGCGGCGCGTAGGCCAGGTCGAGATAACCGATCTCGTCGAGATCCATGCCTGCAGCCAGCGCGACAGACAGGGTATTGATGCGGTCCACTGCGCCCGCGACGCCCACAGCCTGCGCGCCTAGAAGCCTGCCGGTGGATCGGTCGGCCGTGAGTTTCAAACCGATTTTTCGCATCCCCATGGAGGGCGCCATGGCGCTGCCCCAGGTGATGTTGGAAACAGGCGAAAAACCCGCCGCAAGAGCTTCTCGCTCCGACAAGCCCGCGGCCGCGCATTCCAGATTAAACAGGCGGAAAGACTGCGCGCCGACGATGCCGTCAAACAGCATCGGCCTGCCACCGATGTTGCGGCCCGCCACGCGTCCCTGCTTGTTGGCAATGTCTCCCAGTGGAATACTTCCCCAGCGGCGGCTTATTTTGTGAAATGATTCGCAGCAGTCGCCCGCCGCGTAGATATTTTCGACGGAGGTCTGCTGTGAGAAACTAACGGCAATCGCACCGGAGGCGCCGATTTTCAAACCCGTTGCCTGAGCGAGCGTTGTCTCCGGCTTTACACCGATGGCCAGGAGCACCAGGTCCCCTTCATAGTGGCCTTTATCGGTTATCACGCGAAGCGGTGCGTCCTTTCCCCTCTCGATCGATTGCGCTGAAGCCTCTGCGACAAATTCTACCCCGTGGGCCTGAAGTTCTTCGAGCATCAGGGCCGACAGAGCCACATCCCAGCGGTTGGCCGGCTGTGTGTTTCGGTGGATGATGGTTGTGGAAATGCCTGCCGCATGGAGCGCCTCGCTCATTTCCAGGCCGATGAAGCCTCCGCCGACAATAACCACCCTTCGCCCATTGTGCTCTTGAAGCCATGTTTTAATGGTAATGGCGCCTTCGAGATTCCGAAGCGAAAAAACACCGGGCAGATCAAGGCCCTGCATCTGTGGAATAATTTCGGTGGCGCCGGTGGCCATGACGAGGAAGTCATAGGGGATTTGACGATTGTCCTGAAGTTCGACCCGGCCTTTGGCCGTATCAACGCCCAGCACATGCGTGTGGAGCATTACATCGATGCCGCCTTCGTGGAATTTTTCCGGCGTTCGGGCGATCAGTTTGCTTTGGTCTTTAATTACATCACCGATGTAATAGGGCATCGGTCAGGCGGCAAAGGCGACAAATTTTCCCTTTTCCACCATGGTGATCTTCAACGACGGATCATTGCGTTTGGCTTCTGCGGCCGCCGATCCGCCGCCCGCGCCGCCGCCGACGATGACGAGATGTTTACCCATAACTCCTCCGAAATTTACTTATTGGCTGCCATTTTTCGCCAGAACATAATGCCCGCGCCTGCCAGCATCATGAGGATG
>JAWOJC010000172.1:0-33520 GCA_046484315.1 Smithellaceae bacterium
CGCCGCTTCAGGGGGAGTCATTAAGGCCATCAAGGCGGATCAAGCCTCATTCCTTTCCCGCAAGGATCTTGACGGTCTGACGGAATTCGTGGCCATTTACGGGGCCAAAGGTCTGGCCTGGGCCAAAGTGAATCCTTCGGACTGGACCTCGCCGATTTTCAAATTTCTGAAGCCTGAAGAAGTTACAGCCATTCATGAGGCTATGTCAGCCAAACCAGGGGACATCATTTTCTTTCTTGCGGATACCCCCAAGGTCGTTCACGACTCGCTGGGTAATCTTCGTGTGAATCTGGCCAAAAAACTCAATCTGATCGATCCTGAAGCACTGGCCTTCACCTGGATCACAGAATTCCCTCTAATGGAATATTCGGAATCGGAAAAGAGATTCGTTTCCACGCATCATCCCTTCACATCGCCTTTTCTGGAAGATTTGCCGCTGATGAGGTCTGATCCGGGGAAAGTAAGAGCCAGAGCCTACGATCTGGTCCTCAACGGGTCCGAAATCGGTGGAGGCAGCATCCGTATTCATCGCAAGGATGTGCAGTCAGAGGTTTTCAGCGTTCTGGGATTAAGTGATGACGAAGCAAGGCTCAAATTCGGTTTTCTGCTCGACGCGCTCGAATTCGGGACACCGCCTCACGGAGGCCTGGCTTTCGGCCTGGATCGCCTGACCATGATCATGACAAAAGCGGAATCGATTCGGGATGTGATTGCTTTTCCCAAGACGCAAAAAGCAGCCTGCCTGCTGTCCGATGCACCTTCCAAAGTTGGCATCGAACAATTAATGGAACTTTCCTTGAAAATTGTCTGATCCGTACGCGACGACTTTAATAATTATCAAACAGCGTCCATTGTTCAAATGGGCGCTGTTCTTCTTCTGCAGGGTGAGGTGTTATTTCACTGATAAAACGTGACGGGTTAACTGTCATTGTCCCTGAAGACCTTGAATAGTCCAGCACCGGCGAACAAAGGTAGAGTTGATCCTTGGCCCTCGTAACGGCCACATAAAACAGACGCCTCTCCTCTTCTTCACCGCCCGGTTCGGCCAGAGCGCGCTGAAGCGGTATCATGCCGTCGGCACACCAGATCAAAAAAACATAAGACCATTCCAGACCCTTGGCCTGATGGATCGTGCTTAAGACGACCTTGTCCTCCTGTCTTTCTTCGATTTCTTCCTCTTTCGACATATTGGTCAGCAACGCCAGTTCATTTAAAAAATCATCCATGCGCTCAAACCGGGCTGCGAAATTTCCCAACTGGTTCAGATCTTCCTCCCGGGCTGATGCATCGGAATAATTGTCTTGGAGATACGTCCGGTAATCGGCTTGATTGAGCAATATTTCGATGATCTTTTCCGGTATCCGATCGGGAACGTCCAAAGATATCAGTAAAAGCCATGTTTTTCTACACTGTTCAACACCGGCGTGTGCCGATTTCGGCGCAAGTTTTATGAGTTCTTCGGACAAAAATACTTCCAATGGATGGGTTTGTTTTACAAGACGGCTCCAGATTTTCTCGAATGTAACCTTGCCCACTTTGGGATACATCATCAAAATCCTTCGCCAGGCCAGCTCGTCGTGTTCGTTGACCATCACCCGCATATATGCGGTGACATCTTTAATATGGGCCTGCTCGAAAAAACGGATTCCGGATCTGATTTCAAAAGGGATATCCCGCCTGACAAATTCCATCTGCACTTCCATCGAATGGTAATGGGCGCGATAGAGCACGGCAATCTCATTGTAGGGAATGCCGGATCGACACAGCTCTGTAATTCTCTGAGAGACAAAATCCGCCTGCTTTAAGACATTCTGCGCCGATACAATAACCGGCCGCATGCCCGTGTTACGTACGGCCTTGAGGGCCTTGGGAAACTGATTCTCATTGTTGTTGATACTGAGGTTTGCCAGGTGAAGAATTTCCGGTGTGCTACGATAGTTAGTTTCCAGTTTGAATATTTTACAATCCGTGTAGCGCTGGGGGAAATCAATGATGTTGCTGAAATTCGCTCCGCGAAAAGAATAAATGCTCTGCGAATCATCTCCAACCACCATGAGATTGCGGTGGGCTGAAGCGAGTAGATCGACGATATCTGCCTGGATAATATTCGTATCCTGATATTCATCCACTAAAACATGATGAAACCGTCCGGAAAGGGACTGTCCAATATCCTGATGTTCGCGGAGCAACCTGCGAAAATTGGACAACAGATCATCAAAATCCATCACGGACAAATCCTTCTTTTTCTGCGTGTACAGACAGGCTATCTGATGAATGTCGTTCGTGAGATGCGAAAAAAAAGGATATCGCTTATGCACCACTTCCTCCAGTGTGCATTCCGTGTTCACAGCCAGACTGATGATTTCAGCGATAATGTTTTTTTTAGGAAATTTGGTGAGTTTTGCGTCTATCTTGAGCTCCGCCATTGACGTGGCAATGATCTGGCGCGCATCCTCGCTGTCCACAATCGTAAAATTATTCGTGTAACCCAGACGAAAAGCATAGCTTCGGAGAAAACGATGGGCTATGGAATGAAAGGTTCCGCCCGTTATTTTTCCGGCGTAACAATTCAGAAGGCTTTCAACCCGGTCCAGCATAGACCGGGCGGCCTTGTTGGTAAAAGTCATCAAAAGAATACTTTCCGGCGAAACGCCGGTTTCCAGCAGACGAGCCACCCGATATGTGAGTGTGCGCGTTTTACCGCTTCCTGCTCCTGCCAGAACAAGAAGCGGTCCGCCTTCTTCCATCACAACTTTGTATTGCTCCGGATTCAGTTCTCTTTCATACGCAATCATGGATGATGAAAGCCTCAGGCCTTCAGGGCTTTCTTGATTTCCGCAACAGTATCTTTTGAACTCAAAGACAGGAAGTTTTTTAGAAGACCTTCTTTTTCGTAAAAACCGATGAGCGGGGCTGTTTTCTGATTATAGGTTTCCAACCGGTTGGAAATGGCTTCTTCCGTTTCATCATCACGCTGAATCACGTCATGATCACAAAGTGTACAGGTTCCTTTGTCACTCGGCGGGTTACTCTTGACGTTGTAAATCGCCTGACATTCCGGATTGCAGCAGGTTCGTCTCGTCGTCAGACGATCAAGAATCACGTCTCGCGGAACATCAAGGTTGGCGACAAAGTCCATCTGAATATGGAGCTTGGACAATAATGTTTTGAGCGCCTCCGCCTGAGGAATGGTTCGGGGAAACCCGTCGAGAATGAATCCGGTCTGACAATCCGGTTGCTGCAGGCGAACTTCCATAATATCCATAATGAGAGCATCAGGCACCAGATCGCCACGGTCCATATAATCTTTAGCCTTCTTTCCCAAGGGACTTCCTTCTTTAACGGCGGATCTTAAAATATCCCCTGTGGATATTTGAACGGATCCATCGAATTCCGTCAACAGCTTGGCGACTGTCCCTTTGCCGGCACCTGGCGCGCCCAGTAATATAATTCTCATGTTTTCCTCCTATGTTTCAAAATGTGACTCAGTAAGCTGCGGCGTTTATAATGCAAAAAAAATATACGGTCAAGACAATAACAGATATTACAGGCGGATAATGGCTATTTCAGCAACTGAATTTCAAAGATTTTAGGCCAGAATTTTCCTGTGACAAATATTCTTTTTGCCTGCGGGTCATAAGCGATGCCGTTTAGGACATCTACTTGCGTATTTTTCGGAAGATAGGAGTACAAAACGGATAAATCGATCCAACCTGTCACTTTTCCTGTTTTGGGTGATATCCTGACAATCACATCTTCCATGAATATGTTCGCCCAGATTTCGCCTTCGACAAACGCCATTTCATTGAGCTGTTCAATGTGTGTTTCACCGTCTTTAACCTGAATACTGCGAACAATTTTGAATGTGTCCGGTTCATGAAACGTCAGGGTTGATGATCCGTTGCTCATCACAAGGTGCTTACCATCCGTTGTCAGCCCCCATCCTTCCCCGCGATAAGAAAAACGGCCTCTTATTTTGAATGTTTCAAGATCATAGATGAAACCCATTTCATTTTGATACGTCAGCTGATAGATTCTATTTTCGAAAATGGCTATGCCTTCGGCGAAATATTCCGGTGGTAGTTGATGCCTCCGGAGAACCTCACCGCTGGAAAATTGTGTTTCCGACAAAGTAGACTTCCCGTAAAGACCTGTTGATTCATAGAGATGTCCGTTATGGTAAACAAATCCCTGTGTAAACGCCTGCCTGTCATGATCATATTGATTAAGGACAGAAATGCGTGTGATGAGAACTCTGGTTTTGAGCAAAGGTGAATACAACCGTGAAAAACTATCCGCATAGGATACAGAGGCTGGAATCCACAACGCTGCCAGCAGCATCAATGCCAGCAATCCAAACTTGATATTTACGGCAATAAGTTTCAATGTCTTTTAAAATTCCTTCAAGAGAAATAAAGCATTTGCTATCTAAAATATTTTTCTGTAAAATTCAACGCATGAAATACTCACAGGAAGATTTTTTCAAAATATGTGCAGGCATTCCTTTTCTGGCCTGTCTTTCAGCCGGTGAACTGTCGGAGATTGAATCCGTCGTCATCGTAAAGAAATTTTCAAAAAATGAAGTAATTTTGCTGGAAGAAGACGAATCCGTATACTTTTATTTCATCGTTTCCGGAAAAGTAAAGGTCATCAGTTACAATGACTCTGGAAAAGAGCTCCTGCTCGCTGTCCATAAGCGATATGACTATTTTGGCGAGATGTCTATTCTCGATGGCAAGACATCGCCCGCGACCATCGTCGCCATGGACGAGTGTACTGTCGGATTTATTACTAAAAGCAACTTCATCAAACATATCATGAACAACGAAAAAAGCCTGCACCAGCTCATTTCCCTTTTGTGCAGTAGGCTCCGAGAGGCATGGTCCATGTTAAACATCCTGGGTTTTGCCGAAGCGAGTGATAAAATTCGCGCGGCTTTGACCATTTTTAGCGGTAAGTTTGGTACTCAGGAAAAAAACGGCACTATCATCAGCATTAAATTGACCCATAAGGACATCGCAAATTTTGCTGCGGTTTCCCGCGAAACCGCCAGCCGAATCATCAGTGCAATGATGAAATCTGGTGAAATCGAGCTCATCGACCATAAATATTTTCTTTTGAAACCCTCGTTTTTCGATAAAGAAACGCTTTCGTGACACACGTCACATATTCACTATTCAGTTTTGTGTAAAAGCACACGATATAATTAATGGAATAAGGGTCAAAAAGCGCTCACTTTTCGCGGCCTCTTATTTAGACGTTTCAGTAGACATTGGTGCAATATTTGCTGTAAGAAAGGAGTTAAAATGGAAAATTTACTTGCAATGGAATTCTCGATTCCGTTATTTCAAATAATGGTTCTACTGGTCATTATGACCATTGCCGTGCTTTTCGGATATCTTAAAATAGGCCTGTTTTGCACTTACGGTTTCTTATTTTACTGGGGGAATATTTTGCATATCCGTGCCGTTTTTGAGAACACAGATTCGACGCTGGCGACTGCTTCGTTTTTGTATATGGGGTTTGGCCTGATCATTATATTTCTCGCGATGGTTGGATTTTTGCTGCATAAACGATAAATCAAGAGAGAGCGCATGGATAAGATCTGCATTGTTACAAGACGTCTTCGAAATGCGCATCCTTCCGTAACAACAGCCGGCAATGCAGGCGTTCAGAAAGACACCGAATGCGATGTAAGCACCCCCCAAATCCTACTGGATACTGATTCATCTCAAAATACTCTTATTCAGGCGGGACAATCTGTCACTATAACGCTATCGCAGGAGCAATCCAAAACGTTACAAAGCTCCGACTGCATCAGACAATGGCTCAATGGCACGACATGTGATCCTCATCTGAATATCAAAAAGGATGAGGAAGGAAGAATCGTCATGAATCTTTCCATCGCTGAAATCAACCTTCACATGCTGCGCAGTGATCAAGTCTGCCAAATGCTTCAAATCAGCAAAAGTTTCCTCCAGCGCCTGATTCACGGCGGAAGCATCAAAAGTTACAAAATTGGAAGATTACGAAGGTTTTCGATGCATGATGTGCTTGATTATTTGACAAATCATGAAGATTTTGAGAAGGATAGAAAACAGGCTGTGAAACTGTATGGACAAAACCATCTATCTATAAAGTCTGTACGGTAAAGGGGGAAGGTATGTACTGCGAATACTGGGGTCTTCACAAAGCGCCTTTTGATAATGTGCCCGATCCTTCCATGTACTCAGAGAGTCATGTCACGATGGAAAAAGTCATATCCGAAACAATTTTTTCCATTAAGGAAGGCAATGAATGCTTTGCGGTCATCATCGGCGACGTGGGACTCGGGAAGACTCTGTCGCTGCGCATCATCATCGATTCTCTTGAACCCCACAAATATAAATCTGTGCTGATTACCAATCCCAGTATTTCTTTTTCACAGCTTCTAAGGGAAATCATCGGTCAAGTGACCGGGAAGCAATGCGAGCTGAAAAACAAGTTCATTCTATTGGAACTTTTTAACCGTCTGCTTTTTGAAACGGTTGATTCCGGACAAAAAATTGTGATTTTTATCGATGAGGCAAACGCTATATCTCCTGCAAATCTCGAAAACCTGAGGCTCTTAACCAACATGCAGGACGATCAGCAAAATTTATTTACCCTCGTTTTAGCAGGACAGATGGAACTGGCGGCAAGA
This sequence comes from Smithellaceae bacterium, assembly GCA_046484315.1. Taxonomy (GTDB): domain Bacteria; phylum Desulfobacterota; class Syntrophia; order Syntrophales; family Smithellaceae; genus UBA8904. The sequence goes on from JAWOJC010000172.1 coordinate 6,683, forward strand.
CTGGAGCATCCGAAAAGGGCGAATCTTTTTCAACGCATCGGGACCTATGGCCGTATTGATAAACTACCGTCGGAAACAGCCGTTAAAAACTATGTGGAGACACGCTTAAAACTGGCGGGTGCACGCAGAAAAATTTTCTTGGATGACTGCATGCCTGTTATCTGGAACCATTCTGAGCAGGGAATTCCCAGATTAATTAATAAGATTTGCAAACTATGCCTCAAGGCGGGAGAAACAAACGAATTTCGAACGATTACTCCAGAAATTGTCTCGCAAATTGCCGAACGTTTCCAGAAATTAAGCCAGACCGCATATCAGCAAAGAAAGCCTCGCAATAAACCCGACATTGAATTCACTGAAGAAGAGATATCCGCCCTGATTGCTATAGAGCAGATTGATGACTTGCCTGCGCTTTCCACTTCTTTGTCGGACAATGACGAATTAGCCTCACTGCCTGCAGAAGAAACCTTCAGTGCCGAGAATAACATTCAAACAGACTCCTTTCTGAAAGACGAAGAGGAGCAGAAAATTCAAAATATTTCCGAAGACGAATCTGCCGAAATCAGCGCTCTGGCAGAAAAACTCGAATCCGAAACTTCAACATCATTTCCAAATTTACAAAATGAGACTATTTTTCTGCAAGCAGATGAATCCTCAAGGGACATTTCTACCTCTAAACCCAACGATGTTGAAAAAGCCAACTCCCCCGAAACAATCTGCGAGAATGCCCCGCAAGAAAAAATGGCAACATCACAAAACCACTTCAAACAGAAAAGTGCCAATGCCGGCGATGAGAATGACGAACTCATTATAGGAGAGCACACCATTCGTTTGAATATTCCCAATGGCATACTCAAGCAGGTGAGCTCCTTTAATCGTGAAAGCGCCATCAAATCCGCGGGGTTTTGGGCAGCTCAGATCATTAAAAACCATCCCGAACTGACGCGTTCTTCCGCCGTAGATCCTGTGCATCTCTGGAATGAAATTAAAGACACTATACTTAAAAGGATTTAGGTTTAATTATTTTTGGAAAAGATGGCCTTTTATGAAAACATCAGATAACGATTTACATGTGAAGAAAAGAACTATAAAAACTCCGAATGCCCTTTACAAGGATCACGAACTGACTGCTTCACACTTCAATAAAATTATTTCGCATAACAACAATACGGATGCTTTCCTAAACCTTGGTTTTCTTTGCCTGTCTAAGGAAGACTTCGAAGGTGCTTTGCGATGTTTTAAAAAATTAATTGAGCTGGAACCTCGTAATCCTGAAGCTTTCAATAATCTCGGTTATGTTTTTGAAAGAATGGACATGTTGGATTCCGCAAAGAAGAATTACGAAATTGCGTTGGGACTCGATCCGACAAACATGGAAGCTAATCTCAATATCGGACACATTTTAGAATTACAGGGTGATTATCATCGGGCTGTTACCCATTACAGAAAAGCCATAGACATTACACCGGAGGCGGTTTCACCGCGCTTTTGCCTGGCTGTTTTATACGACCGCCATGATATGTATGATGAGGCGATAGAAGCATACCTGCACATTCTACGGATACAGCCTGAACACCTTAAAGCCTCCTACAATCTGGGCCGTATATTTTATCAACTGGGCGACTACAAAGAAGCTATTGAAAAGTTCAAAAATGTCTTAATTTTGGATTCTCAACACGCAGATGCGTGGAATAATATCGGGTCTGTCTATGAATCGTTGAAAGATTACGCAAGCGCAATCGATGCGTATCGCAAAGCCCTGGCCATTAATCCTTTTCATGAGGAAACAAATTATAATCTGGCGAACATACAATACATAATTTTCAAATCACATCCGGACAAAGTCAATAAAAGCGACGTCATCCGGAGGCTTCATTTTATTCACTCATTGAATCCGAACAACTCAAAAGTCGATAAATTACTCCATCTGGTCCATGACGCAAGTTAAAAATCAGTCAAATAGAGGCCTTGCTGGAATGGCATCCGCGCATCGAAGATAGAGGGGCGAAAGAGCGGATACATCTGCACCGCCAAAACAGCGATATTTTTTGAGTCCTAAAAGGCCGACATTATATCCGTGAATGATATCATGCTGCGCTGAGCGCATTACAATACAGTTATTTTTCCCTTCAATGGAATCAGAGTATTTTACTGCACCATCCCCTAGGAAAACAGAATCTTTTTCTTGATGTTGAAAAATATCAATAGGGTTTCCAGCCATCTCAGTTTTTTGTTGTTTTAGCGAATCTCCATCGTATAGATACCCAGCTGTGTATATCTGCCCTCGACCCGCATCGATAACTGGATAAATGATTTTATTTGTTCTTCCCGCATTCATCGCTAAAGCCGCCAGAGAGGAGACAACGACAGCCGGCTTACCCGTAGACAGCATTATTCCCTTGAGCGTACTGATTCCAATTCGCAGTCCGGTAAAAGACCCAGGCCCCACAGTACAGCATAATAAATCAAATTCAGACAGACTGTGTTTGACATTTCGGCAGGCCTCATCCATCGCAGGCAATAGAACTTCTGAATGGTTTGCACCCGTATTGGCGACGACTTCGTATAGCAGTTTCTCGTCGCTCAAAACAGCCACAGAGAGTGTGCGTGAAGATGTATCAAATGCTAATGTCAACATAATTACTTAAAAAACTTTAAGACATCATTAACAGGTCCAAGATTTAATCGTTCAATATCGATCATAATAACAAACAACATCAGCATCAATAAAACCACGAACCCGATTTGCGTTGATATTTCCTTTATTTTCAAAGGTATCTGTCTTCTTGTGATTATTTCAATTAAATAGAAGAAAATATGCCCCCCGTCAAGAACCGGAACAGGGAGCAGGTTGATCACGCCTAAGTTGATTGAAAGAACGGCCATAAAGAGGATAAAAGGGATAATTCCTTCTTTTACCTGATCACCGGCTATCTGGGCTATGAAAATCGGCCCACCGAGGGTTCGGGGTGATATGGCGCCTTCAATCATTTTCCAAATAGAAATAACTGTTAATTTGGATATTTCAAATGTCTTTGCGAAGGATGTCATTATAGCGCTAAATGGATTCCTTCTTTGAATCACCTCATCGCCTGATGCGGATATTCCAATAAGGTAAGTATTTTCGTCTTCCCCAAAAATATTTTTTGTCAGGGATAATTTGGGTTTAATCGTGAATTCCTTTTGCGTAGCGCCACGTTCAACAACTACATTAAGATCTCTTCCTTTAGACTCTGATACGATTGGCCTTATGTCATTCCAATAGGAAATATTTTTGCCACCAATCATCAGGATTTTATCACCTGAAAGCATTCCTGCTTCAATGGCGGGAGAATCTTCAGAGAAATCTCCGATTACCGGTGTTAAATTGGGAACACCATACATGTAGACAATCGAGAAAATGACAACGGCTAGTAAAAAATTAAATACAGGGCCGGCAAGAACAATTAACATCCTTTTCCATGTAGGCTGTTTGAAAAAAGATCTTTCTTCGTCTTCAGGTGGCAGTTCCTCACCCTCAGATTCTCCCAAAAGTTTTACGAAACCGCCTAACGGGATCCAGGAAAGAACGTATTCCGTCTCTCCAATTTTTTTTCCGAATATTTTCGGTCCGAATCCCAGGGAAAATTTTAAAACACCAACGCCACCGATTCTGGCGGCAAGAAAATGACCCAGTTCATGGATGAAAATTAAAACCCCCAGTAAAACGACAAACGAAATCAAGGTTACCAATGTTCTATCCTTTCACGATTCTTTTTATGACGATTTCCGTCTTCTCTCGGGCTTCGTTATCAGCATGTAAAATATCTTCCAGTGACGGATCATTTTGATTAGTAAAATTATCCATTACTTTTCCAATGACTTTCGGCAAATCGTTAAAGCCGATTCTAGTCTCCAGAAACGCTGCAACAGCAATTTCATTGGCCGCGTTTAATATCGCAGGCGCGATACCCCCCGCATGTCCGGCCTCATAGGCCAGTCGAAGGCAGGGAAACTTCTTCAGATCGGGAAGATGAAAATTCAATGAACCCGACTTTGCCAGATTTAATAAAGGCAGGGAATTTTCCATTCTGTCCGGATAGGTAAAGGCGTAGGCAATAGGCCCTCTCATATCCGCAATTCCCAATTGCGCCAAAACCGATCCATCAACAAGTTCAATGAGCGAATGGACGATACTCTGGGGATGAATTAAAACATCAATATGCGAAATGTCCATACCAAACAACCATTTTGCCTCGATAACTTCCAATCCCTTATTCATCAGTGAAGCGGAATCAATGGTGATTTTTCGCCCCATTTTCCAACGTGGGTGCTTAAGCGCTTGTTTTAATGTGATCTTTTTCATTTCATCTTTTGTGAATCTGAAAAAAGGACCTCCGGAAGCCGTCAGAATAATGCGTCTGAGAGCGTGAAATTTTTGTCCGGCCATACACTGAAAGATTGCGCTGTGTTCACTGTCGACGGGAAGAATAGATATTTTTTTTTGTTTCGCTTTTCGTGTCACGATATGCCCGGCAATCACCATCGTTTCTTTGTTTGCTAATGCGATATCCTTACCCGCGTCTATTGCCGCCAACGTCGGTTTCAACCCCGCTGCGCCGGAAATGGCTGAAAGAACGATATCCGAAGCGGAATAGGCTGCTAATTCACAACTGCCTGTCTCATCGTAAACGATTTGAATATTTATTTTTTTGTCCAGAATGGCCCTGAGCTTCAACGCTTCAGTGCGTGAAGAAACCGAAACGATTTCAGGTTTGAATTTTTCGATTTGACTGGCCAAAAGTCGAACATTACGACCTGCGGCAAGCGCCTTTACTTTAAATTTTTCGGGATGACTCGCGATGACATCTAAAGCGTTGACGCCTATCGAACCTGTTGACCCCAAAATTGTGACATTCTTCATGTTCCAACCACAAATATTTTATAATAATATATATAGGGTGCGATGAAAATCAGACTGTCGAGCCGGTCAAGCAGGCCCCCATGCCCCGGTAAGAGAGCACTTGCATCCTTGAGCCCATAGTTTCTTTTAATTGAGGATTCACAAAGATCGCCCAATTGGCCGATGATTCCTCCGGTGAAGCCGAGAATGAGAAAATGATGGATCGAAAGATCTGGAAACAAAAAATATCCAAAGACACAAGCGGCAATGCTGGATCCGACAATTAAGCCCAGGGTGCCCTCTACGGTTTTTCCCGGACTGACCAATGCCAGCAACTTTCTTTTTCCCAGAGTCTTTCCCACATAAAGCGCCACGGTATCGCCGACAATTGCGATGACCAGGACCAGGAATATCCAATAGATGCCATTATCAAGCTGTCTGAGTAAAATAAAATGTGAAACCAGAAACGGAATATAGATAATGCCGAAGATCACTTTGGCTACCGAGGCGACATCGAAATTGTCTTCGGTTACACGCCAGAGAAATACAATAAATACAATAATAAATGAGAACACAAGCGCTGCGTTGATGATTTGGAAATTACCCAGAAGTACAATCGGAGGAATCAGAAACGCGAAAAAAAGACTTTCAAATTTTTCCTTGAAAAACCCCTTACCGAAAACAATGTTATTGTATTCCCATGTTGCAACGACAGAAACGATCGTAATGACTGAGGCCAAAACCTCTACGGATCCAAACAGGATAATCAGAAGTATTGCCGCAGCCAACACAACGCCTGTCAGCCATCTTTGAAGATATCCATTCTTAGCCGTCATTTTTGCCCTTTATTTTGAAAGGTGTATACCGTCGATTTGCTCACTCGTCAATCCGAAACGACGCTCACGTCTCTGAAAAGTGTCAATTGCTTTCAGTAAATCTTCTTTCTTAAAATCCGGCCATAAAACATCGGTGAAATGCAGTTCCGTGTAGGCCATCTGCCACAGCAGGAAATTACTAATGCGATATTCTCCGCTGGTTCTAATCAATAAGTCAGGATCCGGCATGCCGCTGGTGTACAAATATCGCCCGATTGTGTCTTTGTCGATGTCATTGACGTCGAGTATACCTTTACGGTTGTCTGCGATCATCTGTTTCACGCCCTCAGCTATTTCATCGCGACTTCCGTAACTTAAAGCCAGAGTTAAAACCATCTCGTCGTTTTGGGCAGTCCGGTTTTTTACATCAAAAAGTTTTTCTTTAACGCCAGGTAACAACCTGTCGGTATCTCCGATGGTATGAAGTTTAATCCCCTGCTTATGTAGTCGATCAGATTCTTTCGCCAGATAGGACTCGAGAAGTGACATTAACGCGCTTACTTCCTCAGTCGGCCTTCCCCAGTTTTCAGACGAGAAAGCAAATAATGTCAGATATTTAACACCTATCTCCCGACATGCTGTGACCGTCGTTCTAACTGCCTGAGCTCCCTTCTTGTGACCGCGAATCCGCCCCATGGCGTGTTTCTTGGCCCAACGGCCGTTACCATCCATGATAATTGCGATGTGTCCCGGCAAATTATTCTGATCAATTTTCAACATATCTTCGCAAAATGTCCTGAAAAACAAATGGGGAGCCTCGGACTCCCCATTAAAATATTCTCTCGATCTAAAATCTAAATCTCCATGATCTCTTTTTCTTTTGCCAGAAGAATTTTGTCTGTTTGCTCAATATACCGATCTGTTATTTTCTGTACCTCATCTTGTGCGGAAAAGAGTTCATCCTCTGACATTTTATTGTTCTTTTTTAGGTCTTTCAAGGCTTCGTTTGCGTCACGTCTTTCGTTTCGCAATTTGACTTTTCCCTCTTCAGTCATCTTTTTGACGACTTTGACCAACTCTTTTCGCCTTTCTTCCGTTAATTGCGGGATTGAGAGACGAATAACCTTTCCATCATTGGAGGGCATTAAACCCAGGTCAGATTTCTGAATCGCTTTTTCAATGGCGCCAATGGCTGTCGCGTCCCATGGCGCAATGACAATCAGACGACTCTCCGGGACAGACAGCGTCGCTACCTGGGCGATTGGTGTTGCGGCCCCGTAGTAATCCACTTTGATTCCATCCAGCAGTGAGACAGATGCACGTCCGGTTCTTACCCTGCTGAATGATTTTTCCAGAGAAGATATCGCTTTTTCCATCTCATCCTTGAATTTTAGAAATATTTGCTCTTTCATGATCATTCTCCTACGTAAGTTCCAATTTTTTTACCGCAAATGACGCCCCGGATGTTTCCCTTCTTTTGCATATTAAATACAACAATAGGCAATGCATTGTCCCGACAAAGGGTGATTGCTGTCGAATCCATTACTTTAAGGTTTTTCGTCAATACATCAATATAACTTATTTTATTAAACATGACAGCAGAGCGATTCTTGACCGGATCTGAATCATACACACCGTCAACCTTCGTTGCTTTCATGATGACATCGGCGCGAATTTCCATTGCCCGCAATGACGCGGCTGTATCCGTTGAAAAATAAGGATTTCCCGTACCGCCCGCAAAGATAACAATCCTTCCCTTTTCCAGGTGCCTGACCGCCCTTCTTTGGATAAAAGGCTCCGCAATTTCCCTCATCTCGATGGAAGACTGAACTCGTGTTGGCAATCCGCGCATTTCGAGCGCGGATTGCAAGGCCAGACTATTGATGACTGTGGCCAACATGCCCATATAGTCAGCGGTGGTTCTGTCCATGCCCTTCGCGCTGGCCTCTATGCCGCGAAAGATATTTCCACCGCCAATGACGATACCGATTTGAATGTTAAGATCAGCCAATGACTTTATTTCATCGGCAATAAAATTAGCGACAGCCGGATCAACCCCGGTGGATTGTCTGCCTAAAAGCGCTTCACCACTGAGTTTCAAAAGAATTCTTTTAAAAGCCGCTTTCTTCTTTGAGCTCATTATGCTTTTAATTCCTCACCGAGCTGAAAACGCGCAAATCTTCGAATAACAATGTTTTCACCGGTTTTGGCAATCATATTACTTATGAGGGTGTTTACGGAAATATCCGTGTTCTTAATAAATTTCTGTTCTATCAAGCAAACATCTTCATAATACTTATGAAGTTTCCCCTCTATAATTTTATCCCATATTTTTTCAGGCTTGCCTTCTTCTTTCAGTTGACTGCGGTAAATTTCCTTTTCGCGTTCGAGTATTTCGGCAGGAATTTCATCAGGGCGCACGTAAAGCGGATTTGCTGCGGCAATATGCATTGCCAGATCTCTGGCCATTGTCTGGAAATCTTCCGTTTTAGCAACGAAATCCGTCTCACAGTTAATTTCTATCATGACGCCGATTCGCCCGCCCATATGGATATATGAAGCTACGGTTCCATCTTTGGCTGCCTTTGATGATCTCTTGGTTGCGGCGGACAATCCCTTTTTCCTTAAGAAATCTATTGCATTTTCAAAATCCCCATCCACTGCCGTAAGAGCTTCCTTACAATCCATCATACCGGCACCGGTTTTTGTTCTCAATTCTTTTACCATCGCTGATGTTATTTCCAATTTCCGATCCTCCTAAAATTCTGATCCTAAATATATAGGGCAAACGTTTTTTTTCGCTAATTTTCAACAGGAAGTGCAGCGCCGTTATCCATTTCTATGCTTTCAGGGATATCCGCCGCAGCTTCAGTGCTTTCAGCGCCCGATTCTTTGTTGGACTCGGCCGTCAGTTTCTCTTCAAATCGTTTTTTTCCTTCCAAAACCGCGTCTGCGAATTTTGAGGAAAACAATTTAATCGCCCGGATTGCATCATCATTTCCAGGAATAATATAATCAATATCGGTCGGATCGCAATTCGTATCAACAATAGCCACTATTGGAATCTTTAATTTCTTTGCTTCCTGCACAGCAATTTTTTCCCGATTGGGGTCCACAATAAAAACAGCGGCCGGATAAGACCTCATATTCTTAATTCCACCAATGACTGTTTCCAGTTTGTCCATCTCTTTTTGCAGTTTTGTGATTTCCTTTTTGGGAAAAGCATTGATGGATTCATCCGCAAACATTTTATTTAAGGTGTTTAAGCGATCAATGCTTTTTTTGATCGTGACAAAGTTGGTCAACATCCCGCCCAGCCACCGCTGATTGATAAACGGCATCTTGCATCGGTTAGCTTCGTCCCGGATTGACTCCTGAGACTGCTTTTTGGTTCCAACAAAGAGGATGTCCCTGCCCTGCCCGACAGTATCCACGACGAAATTATAGGCAGACTGGAACAAGCCGACGGTTTGCTGTAAATCAATAATGTAGATGTTGTTGCGAGCCCCAAAAATATAGGGCTTCATTTTAGGGTTCCATTTGTTGGTTTGATGTCCGAAATGGACACCCGCTTCGAGTAACAGTTTCATTGAAATTGCTGACATGTTTTTCTCCTTTTTTGTTTTTTCCGCCATCTCCATCTACTTACCGACACACTTATTTCTAAGCAACATGCCGGCAATCCGGAAGATGTGTGAAATTTTTGCGGCAATTACCACAAATTAGACGATAGCACAAGCGCTAATCACATTCCTTTGCTCTCAGCGCTTACCTCTTTTTCGACGATGAATTCATGTCGAGTAGTCCGCGTTAATCTTTACGTAGTCATGCGACAGATCCGAGGTGTAAAGACAATAGGACTTGTCGCCTCCTCCCAGACTGACATGGATGTCAATCCGGTTTGATTTGAAGATATCTTTGATTTTGGCAATATTGACAACAGCCGGCGCATCCTGCGCAAATACAGTCATATTACCGATTTCCAACACGACTTTTTCCTTTTCCATAGGAATCGCCGCAGATCCCAGAGCAGCGAGAATTCTTCCCCAGTTCGGATCCTCGCCGAAGAAAGCGGTTTTAACTAAATTTGAATTTGCAATGGCATAGGCGGCGCGCTTCGCATCCGATCTTGATTTTGCTCCGTCCACCAAAACGGTGATAAACTTCGTTGCCCCTTCGCCATCTTTCACAACTGCCTGACAAAGCTCCATCATTACATCCGTGAGAATTTCTCGAAATCTCTGGAGCCGTGCCTGTGCCCTTTCCAGGGGATTGTTTCCGGCCAGACCGTTGGCCATAATAATAGCCGTGTCATTCGTGCTCATGCAACCGTCAACGCTAATCGAGTTGAACGTGGCATCTATAACCTGGTGGAACACAGTGTTCAGGGCCTTGGAGTCGATGAGAGCATCCGTCATCACATACACCAGTAACGTCGCCATGTTCGGCTCAATCATGCCTGCACCCTTTGCGATGCCGCAAATTGTGATGTCTTTCGCTCCAACGATACCTTTTCTGATCGCGATCTTCGGATATTTGTCCGTCGTCATCATGGCTTCTTCGGCATCTTCAATCCCGAATTCATTCAGCCCCTTGATCAGTTTTCCCATACCGGACTCTATTTTTTTAACCGGCAGACGCCTGCCAATCACGCCGGTGGAACATACAAGAAGCTGCTCTTCCGGGATTTTGAGCTGCTTTGCGGCTGCGGCGGATACAGCCAAAGCATCTACATATCCTTCTTTTCCAGTTGCCGCATTTGCGCACCCGCTATTCGTTATGACGGCCTGCACAATTCCCCTCTTGATTCTTTCCATGTCAATCAATACCGGTGCGGCTTTAAAAGTATTCTTTGTGAATACGGCAGCAGCCTTGGCCGGCACGCTGGAATAGATCAACCCCAGATCCTTTTGGTTTGCGCCCTTAATTCCCACGGAAACACCATTGGCCAGAAACCCAGGAACACTGATAGTTAATGCTGATTTTGACATGATCATCACTCCTATTGATAACTTATGAACCGCAACATTTTTTGTACTTCTTGCCGCTGCCACAGGGGCACGGATCATTACGACCCACCTTGAGAGCTTCGCGCTTAACGGTTTTATTCACCGGCGTATCCTCACCCCGGCTCATAATATAATCTTGTTTCTGCTTCTGTCTTATTTCCTCGACTTCTTCCTCCCTTTGTATGCGCACCAGACACAACTTCTGCAGCGTATCCATTTTTATGCGTCCGATCATTTCCATAAACATCGCATACCCTTCGCGCTGATACTCTCTGACAGGGTCTTTCTGGGCATATCCGCGCAGACCGATGCCTTCGCGTAAGTGATCCATGGAAAGGAGATGTTCTTTCCAGTGTGTATCAATCGATTGAAGCATGATGACTTTCATCAGATACGACATCAATTCCAAGCCGAATTCTTTTTCTCTTTCCCTTAAATAACTCTCGACATGGCCTATGACGTATTCACGTACTTCATCATTTGTTTTAATGGAATCCGAAATTTCCAGCTTCGCGTTAAACTGAGTGAAGAGAGATTCCTCCAAACCCTTGATGTTCCATTCATCCGGGTGATTCTTATCTCCTGTAAATTCAAATACCAGATCGCTCGTTACTTCCTCAATCATTTCGTTAATATCCGTCCACAGGTCTTCACCGCGAAGGACTTTTTTTCGTTGTTCATATATCACTTTTCTTTGACTGTTCATGACGTTGTCATAATCCAGCAGATGTTTCCGTATGTCGAAGTTTTGTCCTTCCACACGTTTCTGGGCATTTTCAATGGCGCGGGAGATATATTTGTGTTCAATGGGTTGTCCCTCTTCAATCCCGATCGTATCCATGACGGATGAAATTCTTTCCGCACCAAATATTCGCAGCAGGTCGTCCTCCAAAGAGAGGTAAAAGCGCGAAGAGCCGTTATCGCCCTGACGCCCCGACCGGCCTCTGAGCTGATTATCAATCCGTCGACTCTCATGCCGCTCCGTTCCCAGAATGTGAAGACCGCCAATCTCGGCCACTTTTTCCCCAAGCTTAATATCGGTTCCGCGTCCAGCCATGTTGGTTGATATGGTGACGAGGCCGGGCTGCCCTGCCTGTGCAACAATTTCAGCTTCTCTTTCATGGTTCTTCGCATTCAGAACGTGATGTTTTACACCTGCGCGATTCAGATACTTACTCAGCAACTCTGACTTTTCTATAGAGATCGTGCCAATCAGCACGGGCCGACCAACCCGATTGAGTTCTTTTACTTCTTCGATAACCGCCTTAATTTTTTCTTCTTCAGTTTTATAGATCAAGTCATTGTGATCCTGGCGGATCATCGGCATGTTGGTAGGCACCACAACAACTTCCAGATTGTATATCTTCTTAAATTCCGGCGCTTCCGTATCCGCGGTGCCTGTCATACCCGCCAATTTTTTATACATACGGAAATAATTTTGAAAGGTGATGGAGGCCAGCGTTTGGTTTTCTTTTTCAATCTTAACTTTTTCTTTTGCTTCGAGTGCCTGATGCAAACCGTCACTGTAGCGTCTTCCCGGCATGACTCTTCCGGTAAACTCATCGACAATGACGACCTGCCCATCTTTGACAAGATAATCCACATCGCGCTTGAACAGGGTATGAGCTTTTAGCGCCTGATTGACATGATGAACAATCTCGATATTTCTTGGCTCATACAGATTTTGAATATTGAGGAATTTTTCAACATTGGCCACGCCCTCCTCAGTCAAAACAACTGTCTTGCTCTTTTCTTCGATCGAGTAGTCCTGGTCTAACTTCAGGCGTGGAATGATCTGGTTAATTTTGTAGTACTTATCGGTAGATTCTTCCGAGGGACCGGAAATAATCAGTGGCGTTCGAGCCTCGTCTATCAGAATGCTGTCAACCTCATCGACGATCGCGAAATTAAACTCGCGCTGAACATATTCTTCAAGACTAAACTTCATGTTGTCCCGAAGATAATCGAAACCGAATTCATTATTTGTACCGTAGGTAATATCCGCAGCATAAGCTTTGCGACGCTGATCGTCATCCATCCCATGCACAATAACGCCCACGGTTAGTCCCATAAATGCGTAGACCGGACTCATCCATTCAGCATCACGTTTGGCCAGATAGTCGTTTACGGTGATGACATGACAACCATTACCCGCCAAAGCATTTAGGTACAAAGGCATCGTCGCCGCAAGCGTTTTCCCCTCGCCGGTTTTCATTTCCGCGATTTTGCCTTCGTGCAAAACAGTTCCGCCAATCACCTGCACGTCAAAAGGCCTCATCATGAGCGTTCTTCGTGACGCCTCCCGGACAACGGCAAACGCCTCGCTCAGAATATCATCCAGGGAAAATCCATCAGCCAGTTTGTCTTTGAAATAAGCTGTTTTTGCACTCAATTCCGTGTCTGTCAGCGACATCATCTGAGGCTCAAACTGGTTCACCTCATCCAAAATCAAAGACAACCTTTTTAATTCGCGATCGTTTTTCGTCCCAATGACTTTTTTTAATAATGCATCCAGCATGTTTCACCTTTAAAAAAAAACCGGTATCCTTACCGGCGAATTCGAAAGACTTCGTTTAGAATTTCCACAGAATCAGGGGGCTTTTTATTCTTATTTAAAATATTTTCTGGGATTGACAGGCACGTTATTGACGTAAACTCCGTAATGTAAATGCGGCCCTGTGCTGCGCCCTGTATTACCGACAAACGCGACAAGATCTCCCCTTTTCACACGAACACCCTGCTTGACCGATATTTTTTCCAGATGGGCATAATACGTAGAAAAGCCATGGCCGTGATCAATGCGTAAATAATTTCCGTCTGCAGCTCGATGTCCAATTTCAATAATCAGACCATCCGCTGGAGCAATAATTTCCTTGCCCATTCTCGTTGCAATATCAATTCCCCGGTGAAATTCCGTTCCCGCATTAAATGGCGATTCTCTGTAACCGAATTCTGACGTTACCCATCCTTTCACGGGCCATATGGATGGCGTTGCTGCCAAGAGAGACTTCTGCTCGCGCAAAAACTTCAACAATTCATTGAAACTCTGTTCACGATAAACGGCATCATCATTTAACTGGCTGATGCTTTTTCGCATTCCCTCTATGAGTTTTTCCTGGTCCTGATCAAGCAATTCCGATAAACGCAACTGTTCGCTGTTAGGACCGCCGATTCCCAAGGGTTGTTTCTTGTCTTTTCCAATCTGATATTTCGCAAGGATTCTTAATTTCTTATCAAATTGCTTTAGCTCTTCCATCCGATCGGCAAATTCATCAACCTTGAGCGCAAAGTCATTAATATATTGTGACTGTTCAACCGTCTGCTTTCTCAATCGTTCCAACTCAGCCCTGTCCCTTTTGATACTGGCATAATCGTAAACTACATACAGGCAGACCAGAAACAGGACAACAGATACAAAAGTCACGGCGCGTAACAGTTTACTGGAAAATGAAATCTTTTTGACGTTGCTTTTCCGTCGAGGAATGATCATCAGCGTGAAAAAATTATCGGACATATTCCCCCTGAGCATGCGCAGAAATACAATCTTTAAAGTTTACGAGCCATTACGCCTACCACAACACATATTTAATGTCAAGACCTCAGTCACTAATTGTTATATCGACTCAAATGAAGATCCCTTTAATACCTAAGGCCTTTTTAAGTGATCCGGCTCACATCCGGATCAAAAGAAATAGCGTGGTTTAATCTTACGGCAAACGCTGAACTAGTAGCAACATATTGATATTGTTTACTATATAAGATCATACAGCACAGGGAGAGTGACGACCAGGAATTAACGCCAGACCAGGATCGCGAACGTCTAGTTTTGTGACATCAATCTGGCTTTTCATTTCACGCAGGGGTCCGATCAGGAAACCTTTGTTGAAAATTCCCCGTAGAAGTTCCCTGAATTTTTCCTGAAAAAGCCCACCTTCGACCTCAGCGTGAACAGGCAGGACATGCATACCGCCTCCGCGCAGATGATCCAATATCTCGTTAACACTACCTTTTTGATCAAGCTCTTCGAAACAGGGTAAATCGGATGGTATTTCAAGCAAATGATTCGTTTCATATACAAATGGTTTTTTTGCACGCGTACAACTCAAATAGTCAAGAGGATACTCACTCAAAATGGATAAGACCCTATTGTCAATGAGCCAGGATGGGGCTCCAAAAGCCGTTGGCATACTTCCAGTCAATTTTTCAAATCCTTCAATGCCCAGTTGGAACCATTGACGAATCCATTCATCTGTTTTACAGGGCAGATCATCCTGCCAGCGTCGATGATCCCATGCATGGAACTGAACCTCGTGTCCTTCTGTGATGATCTGCGCCACGATTTCCGGAAAAGAAAGCGCGATCATTGGGGCAGGCAGAAGCGTACCGTAAAGGGATGTTTTCCACCCATAGAGACCTGGCGCATTGGTCTTGAGCATTTTTTTCAGAAAACGAGGATTTTTGATTAACTGGAGAACTGCACGTCCGGAATTGTCCGGTCCGATACTTAAAAAAAATGTTGCCTTGATTCGATTTTCTTTTAATAGCTTAAGCAGGCATGGCACACCGTTTTTCATGCCAACGTAGGTGTCTACATCAATTTTCAAACCAAGCATCCGCATCCCAGACGACATTCTTTATACACTCACGGTTCTATTCTCTTCAAGAAAGGAGTTTAGGGTCAAGCGCATTGCGTCTCCCAGAGAGACCTTCGGTTCCCATCCGAGGAGTTTTCTAGCAATTTCAATGCTTGGCTTTCGTGAATAAATATCCTGATATCCTTTTCCGTAAAAGGTGTCAGCGGAAATATCGACGATTTCCGAATAGGTAGAATCATGCTGATGGTCGGGGTGCTCCCGAAACAATGTTTTTAGAATCTCTGCAAGCTCCCTGACAGAACATTCATTATCCGGGTTTCCAATGTTGATGATCTGGTTTTTACAGACATCATCTTTGTTTTCCAGAATCTTCATCAGTGCTGCGATGCCGTCATCGACATAGGTAAAGCAGCGTTTCTGTAAGCCGCCATCAACCAGATTGATGGGGCGCTTCAAAAGCAGTTCTGCTATAAACTGCGTGACCACCCGGGAGGACCCTTCTTTTGCTGTGTCCAGCGAATCGAGTCTGGGGCCGATCCAGTTAAACGGTCTAAACAGCGTAAACTCGAGATGACCTCTTGTCCCATAGGCGTAAATTACACGGTCGAGCAGTTGTTTACAGCAGGAGTATATCCAGCGTTCTTTTTGGATTGGCCCAACAACCAGAAAGCTTTCGTCTTCTTTGAATTCCGGATCCGGACAGGCACCGTAAACTTCTGAGGTGGATGGAAAAACAACACGCTTGTGATATTTTACGCACTGCTTGATAATATTCATATTCATTTCAAAATCCAGATTGTAGACGCCAACCGGATCTTCAACATAAAGCTTCGGCGTGGCAATAGCCACCAACGGCATCACAACGTCGCATTTTTTAATATGGTATTCAATCCATTCTCGATTAATGGAAATATCACCTTCGAGGAAATTAAAGCGTGGATTATGCAGTGCCGCACCGATTCTTTCCGTTCCTAAATCCATTCCGAAGACCTGCCAGTCTTCCTTTTCTTCCAGTATTCGATTGACCAGATGATGGCCGATAAATCCGTTGACGCCAAGTATTAATATCTTCATTTGAGTCTCGTCACCTTCCTCGTTTTAAAATACTCGATTATTGCCGGCCCCCTGAATCTCCGTCCATTTATCTCAACATCAAGGAGCTTTATAGCATGTTTTCCCGTATGCACAAGCACATCTTGACCCGATAGTGTTACACTGCCGGGTGTCTTATCCGTTTTTTCTTTCAAAGGTAAAGCCCACCAGATAATAATCTTTTCATCATCGTCAAAAAGCGCGTATGCCCCCGGATATGGATCCGTCACAGCCCTCACCAGGTTATAGACGGCATCGGCGGATAATGACCAGCTAATCCGTCCATCCTCCGGACGTCTGCCGCCGTAGTAACTTCCAGAAGAAAGATTCTGCCGTCTTCTCGGCGTCCTGCCTGAGCGAATCAGGGGAAGCGTTTCATCCAAAAGCAATTCAGAGGCGTTGCACAATTTGTCATAAAGGGTTTTCGCGGTGTCTGTAAAATCAATGGCTACCGCTTTCTGCCCTACAATATCACCGGCATCCGGCTTTTCAACCATGTAGTGAAGCGTCACGCCGGTCTGTTTCTCGCCGAAAACCAGCACCCAATTAGCAGGGCATCTCCCTCTGTAGGCTGGCAACAACGATCCATGTAGATTAAATGCGCCGTTCGGGGGAATATCCAAAATAGACTGCGGAATCATTTTCCGGTAATAAAATGAAAAAATAACCTGAGGCTTCATAAGGGCAATGGTATCGACCCAGATTGGTTCAGATATTCTTTCATTGGTAATGACCCGAATCTCTTTTTCGTGAGCCCAGTCTTTAACCGAGCCAAACCAGCAGTTTTCACCCGGATCATCGTCATGGGTAAACACAGCATCAATCTCGAATCCATTGCGTTCAAGGGCCTTCAGGCCACATATACCCATGTTATGATAGGCAAAAACAACCGTTTTCAAGCAGACCTGCCTTCCCTTCCTGCCCCGTGGATATTTTCGATGACGTACTCCGGTCTTTTTCGGACTTCGCGATAGATTCTTCCGATATATTCACCAATGACGCCTAACCCGAAAAATTGCAGACCGACAAAAACAAACAAAACGGCAAACAGTGTAAAAATGCCTTCCGCCGCCCATTGCGCCCCGTATAATAGTCGGGCGACAGCCAGAAACGTGCCGAAAAACACCCCCACTAGCGCCATGAGAATACCGCCGTACATGATGAGCTTCATAGGCAGATTGGAAAATGAGGCAACCAAATCAAACTGAAGATTAATGAGTTTTCTCAAAGGATAGTTTGACTTTCCGCCATGTCTTTCTTCATGGGCCACTTCTATTTCCGTCATGCGCTTGGCAAAGACTGTTGCCAGCGCTGGAATAAAGGTAGATTGTTCATGACAGGCGATCATCCGTTCCACCACAGGCCTGCGATATGCGCGCAACATGCAACCCCAGTCACGCATACTGACGCCCGTGATTCCGCGCGCCACCATGTTGACAATTTTAGACGGAAGGATTCTGAAAAACGAATCCTTCCGTCCTTTTCGAATCGTGCCGACCAGGTCATAAGGACCTTCCTCCATAACCCGTATCAAATTCGGAATCTCTTCAGGTGGATTTTGCAAATCCGCATCCAGGGTAATGATAATGTCTGAATCGGCCACAGAGAATCCCGCCATAATCGCCGCATGTTGGCCGTAATTTCGCGTCAGCTCGACTACTTTCACCGTCTGTTCCGAGGTCAACTCTTTGAGAATATCAAGTGATCGATCCCGACTGCCATCATCGATAAAAATAACCTCAAAGGGTCTCTTCAAGGCATGCATCACTGGCATTAAACGCCTCATCATTTCTTTGAGATTATCCTCTTCGTTATAAACGGGGATAATGATCGCCACCTTTGTTTCAGCCATGATTCACAATCTCCTTTATCGCGTCACAGACATAGTGAACATCTGAATCCGTCATATCCGGAAAAAGCGGTAATGACAAGATCCTGTCTGCAGCACGATCCGTTTCAGGAAGAGAATTCCTTTTCTCATTCGTTTGATCCGAAATATACCGAAGCTTATGGGCCGGAGGAAAATGGAGCCCATAGCCAACGTTATAGTCTGCAAGTCTTTGCATGAATTCATCCCTCGGAATACTATTCACCTTGATGATAAACAGATGCCAGGCGTGCGTGTGATCATACACCGGAACTCCCGGCAGATCAATTTCCGGCATATCCTTCAACCCCTGCAAATACAGTTCAGCCAGTGCCAATCGTCGCGCATTGAATTCATGCCACCTTTCCAGCTGCGCAAGGCCCAGCGCGGCCAGCAGGTCCGGCATGTTGTATTTGTAGCCGGGCGCGGCAATGTCGTACGACGGGTTACCTCCCTTGCCGTAACGTTTCCATGCATCCCTTTCAATGCCATGGAACCGCATCAAACGAATTTGTTGTTCAAGTTCCGGATCATGAAGCGTGACCATTCCCCCCTCGCCCGTGGTGATATTCTTAATCGGATGAAAAGAGAATACCGCCGGATGACCGAATCCTCCCGAATGAATGCCCTTAAAATAGGTGCCTATCGCATGCGCCGCATCCTCGATCACGATCAGTGAATATTTTTCAGCCAGCGTATTGATGGCGTCCATATTCACCGGCGCTCCGGCGAAATGCACCGGAATGATCGCCCTGGTTTTCGGGGTTATGCTTTCTTCAATCAAATTGCAATTCATATTGAGCGTCGGATAATCCACGTCGACAAATACCGGCACAGCCCCCTGCAGAGTAATCATATTGACGGTGGAGGCAAACGTCATGGAGGGCGTAATCACCTCATCGCCTGGTTGAAGATTCAATGCGGTAAGCAGCAGATGCATGCCGGCCGTTGCAGAACTGACGGTAACCGCCTTTTTCGCGCCTGTCAGCCCGCAGAAATTGTCTTCAAATTCTTTACAAAGTCCCCCCGTGGTGATCCATCCGGAAGTCAGACAGTCGGTAACCCGTTTGATTTCGCTTGCGCCAATGGACGGCCTGCTGAAGGGCAGGAACGTATCTCTTATCTTCATAATTCTGTCCTGTTATCCTTATTTTGAGACACGCAGCAGGAAGAAAGCCTCGTTGTCCCAAAGGATTTCCACCTTGGGAAAATACGATTGAAGCTCCTTGAGCCTCTGCTGATGCTGAGTAATGCAATATATCTCGTTTCCTTCGTTTATCAATTCAAAAAAATCAGCAACGGATAAATAATACTTTTTTCTTTCCTCCGGATTCAGTTTGATGATGCCGTCTGCCAGCTCCCCGAAATCCTCGACAATGGCCGTGTCGATCTTGTTGTAGAAGTCAATTCCGTAAAAGTTTACCCGATATTGGTACAGCAGTTTATCCTGAGGAACGTGTTGTTTAATGGCTTCTTTCGCAACATACGAACTACGGTATGGATATAGAAAATCGTTTAGCGGGAAAATACTGGATGCCAGCAATAAGGCGCTGAGCGTATAAATTGTGGCAAACCACCCCCGATGGTATTTTTGCCTTATCAGATCGGGTAGAAAAGAAAGAAGAACGACTGCGACAGCGGGAAGAATAATCCATAAAGGCCACAGATTGGATATCATCACCACCAGCCCCTTTTCGGCGTCGGAGTAATGCTTCAGGATTAGCGGCAGCAACAGGGCGATCACAACAATCACGGCCTGAATTACGGCAAACAAACGGTAGACAAAGATTCTTCCGGATGCGGGCTTCTCCGTCAACTCTTCGTCGTTGCGGAAGATGTTTCCGGCAAACAGCGCAATGGGTATGAATACCGGAGCAATATAGGTGGCCAGTTTTGAAGAAGAAACTGTAAAGAAAAGAAAAATAAACAAAAACCAGACCACCAGTAATTTGTTTTCATCCTTACGAAAAAGCCACCCGGAAATATTATTTTTGTGCCATGCCCGGATAAGATAGATTGACCACGGGAGCGTTCCGCCGATGATGATCGGAATGAAATAATAAAACGGTTCAGACTTGCCATGCATTTGCGTTGTAAAACGCAGAAAATGCTCACGAACAAAGAAAAACCAGAGAAAATCGGAATTTTCCATCTGGGCTAGAATAAGCCATGGAGATACGATTATCAAAAAAATGACGATCCCGACAGGCGAAACCAGACCGAAGATGTCTCTCCATCGCCCCGTCCAGATCAGCCATAACACCAGAATCGCAAAGGGAAAAACGACTCCGACAATGCCCTTTGTCAGAAAAGCCAGGGCGCATGCAAAATAAAACAAATAGTACAAGTGTCTCTTGTTTACGGAATTGACCGCGAGATAGCCCAGCCAGACCGACAGGCATAAAAAGAAAGTCAGAGGCATATCCAGAATATTGATTCTTCCCAGGATGAAAGGAAGCACAGAAATACTTAGAACCGCTGAGGCGTAAAGGCCTGTTTTTTCATCCCGGAAATGCCGTCCCATGAAAAAAGCAAGTAATATGCACCCCCACGCGCACAGTCCTGTAAAAAGGCGAGCGGAAAAATCGTTTTCACCAAACACTTTGAAAGACATTGCCGTGACCCAGTAGGCAAGCGGGGGCTTCTCCAGGTAAATTGTATTTTTAATGTGCGGCGTCACGTAGTTGCCCGATGCGTTCATTTCGCTGGGGATAAGGCTGTAACGGGCTTCATCAGGCTCCATCTGCGGCATCACGCCTAAAATCGCGATATAAAGAATCAAAGGCACTAAAAAAAGAATAGTTTTTTTATTCATGCAAACCGGGGTCCTTTTAATTGAGGTCAATATGGTAACGATCAAACACGTACTTGAGTCCCATGCAACAGATGATTCCGACAGCAGCACCGGCAATGACATCGCTCAAATAATGAGCGGTAATGACCACGCGACTGACCGCAACCGTCACAGCGGCCAGAAAAGCCAACGGGCTTAATTTCGGAAATAGAAAACTCAGTGCAGTTGCCAGGGCAAAAGCCGTCACGGTATGTCCGGAAGGGAAAGATGTCGTTTCATGCAAATAAACAATCGAAAAATAATCAAATCCAAACGAATCGTTTTCAAACAGATTGATCGGTCTGTTTCTTCCCGCTATCCATTTGAGCAGGACGTTGAGCAGTCCTGAAAGAGAAATAGAAAGCAGAAGAAATAAAGTTCTTGCCGACCACTTTTCGTTTTTCCATAAAAAGCGCACCAGGATAAACAAAGGGATCAATATAATAAAATACCAGAGGGAATCGCCGGCCTGTGTAATGATTTCAAATATAATCGTGACCCATTTATCCAACCCGCGAAAATAGTGCGCCAGCGGAATGTCCCAGTACCGGTAAGAGATCATTGCGCCGATTGCGCTGCATAGCAGAATAATGACGGCAATCCATCTTTTTTTCAAGGTTTGACTCCCTGAAAGTTATCGCACCAGACGAACTCTATGGAATTGACCTTTGAACTGTTGAGTTCAAGATCCAAACGTGCGGCTACCTCTACACGATCGCAGCGGAGGTATCGCGCCACGTCGATATGATCAAATGCCGTATTAAGAATGAGCAGATCAAATCCCTCCGGTGTTTTTTTCTGCCATATGTCGAACTGATCATACCTTGTGTCGGAAACAAATACTTCATGGCCATAGGGAAGATTGTAATACATGACACGGCTGCCCATTGTCCAATTCAAAACGACGATGGCCTTGGGCCGTGAAGATGTATTGGCTTTGATCGCACTGTCCGCCACCGCCGCCATTTCACGATAGCCGTAGATATCCCTGAACGGGGACTTGTACTCCGGAAAACGGATAAATTTCCCGGCAAGTTCTGCATACATAAACAATGTAAGTATCAGGCTGATGCCGATGCCCGCGTATAAAAAATATCTCTTCCACTTCTTCGCGGATGATAGCAGCATATAGGTGCCGACGGGAATGAATAACGCATAGAAAAGACCCGGCCAGTGCGGCAGTGTCTTGTCAAAAACAGCGGAGAACAGAAAGAAGAAAAAAATCGTTCCTCCCAGAAGAACTGCCAGACGCAGTGCTGGCTCCCGCGACCGGATGGATTTGAAAAAACCGTATAGTGCAACGATAAATAAAAAAGGACTGTATGCACCAAATTGCGCGGCCAGCGATACACCGAAATTCTTAACACTATTACCCATCGAACCGAAAACATGGCCGCTTTGGTAACGGAAGCTGACAAAATCGTGGGTGACGTTCCAGTAGACCACCGGCATAATCATCAACAGCGCAATCAGCGCCGCCATAAACATGTAAGGGGAAAACACAATATCGTATCTCTTCTGCAAAATAAAAAAAAGAATCAGTGGAGGCACAAGCAGGATGGCCGTGTATTTAGCAAGGCCCATCAGACCGAGAATCAATCCCAGATAAATGAAATCCACCGATCGTTTTTCAAGTAAGATTCTTTCAGCAACAAAAATCAACACAAACACTAAAAACAGCAGAATAGAGTCCGGCAGGAGCATGAAACCCAATGCGTTGAGCATAAATGAACAATTTAACGCCAAAACGGAAAACAAGGACATTTGGATAGAGCGCGTCAGCCGCAAAACAAAGAGATAGGCCAGATAGGAGGTGGCGGCAAAAAGCAGGACGGCCGGAAGACGGGTCAAAAACTCATTACTCCCCATTGTGTAAAAGAAAATGGCGTGCAACCAGCCTACCAGGGGCGGATGATCCAGATAACTCCAATCCAGATATTGCGCATACAAGACATAGTGCGCCTCATCAACGCCCAAACCGATTAAGGGCGCGACCAAGAGACGAAGCAGCGAAAATAGTCCGATGAGAATCCAGATATGTCTGTCCGCCCTAGGCATTGAGCTTCTCCAGTTCCGGTAAAATCACGCTGTATACTTTTTCTGGTCTTATCACCTTGAGACAGACATTGTCCCGACAGGCCGTTTTGCGATGGTTAGCGGCACTGACGCAGGGAGAGCAAGCCAGACCTGCGTAAATCGGTGTCGTTTTTCCCAGCGATCCGTATAACGCCGGCGTTTCCGGACCGAACAATACGAAGGTGGGCATATCGGTGACAGAGGCAAAATGGCCGGGACCGGAATCATTGGTCACCATGAATTCGCTGACACTGTAGAGATGCGGTAATTGAGCGAAAGTCACCTTTCCGGCAAAATTGACGCACCGGTCATGGCCGATATTTTCTTTGAGGATTTGCGCTTCCTCACGCTCTTTCGGGTCACCTGTGATAAGCACAAGCGCCTCCGGACATGCACCCAGAATCATTTTTATCAATTGACCATAATATTCCTGCGGCCAGCGCCTTTGGATCAGCAGTTCGCTGGCGTTGGGGTTAATAAGGACAATTTTATACTTTTGCGGATCAAATCCCGCGAAACACTGCCGGACGATTTCCAAAATAACATTTCTCTGATCAGACGAAACAACAGCTTTTGCCAGAATAAGTTCATCATCTTCGATTCGTGTTTTTGAATAAGGCACCTCTTCCCGCCCGTTCGTCAGCGCGTTAACGAGCGCGATAAAATTTGCAGCAATATGGATGTGCGGATTATAAGCGACTCTATGTGTTAGGAAATTCCCCCGGTAGAGACCTTCATTGAAAAAAGCGTGAAATCCGACCTTGAAAGGGGCGCCGGAATAACCGGTCAGCAACGCCGTGAATCGTGAAAAAAGTTCCAGATCGATAACCGCATCGATCTTTCTGCGCCTGACCCAAAGGAAGAACGTCAGCGTTTCCAGAATGAAAGAGACCATACTGCTTTCATCAATCGTGTAAATATGATCATCCGGCACGGTCCGGAGCAGTTGCAAGCTGGGTTTATTTTTCTTGAAAATGGCAAAATAGATTTCACCACCCGTTTCTCTTTGCAATTTACGCATTGCCGGATCAACGAGGATTGCGCTTCCCATTTCGGAAAGCTCTATAAAGAGTATTCTGCGGGGAGACTTCTTCGAAGGGCTGCAAAATAATCGAATAATTCCATTCAGGACAGTGCCAAAAAAACACAGCGGAACACCGACATAATAATCTATCCTTCTCATGGTATCGACTTTCATAAAACAACCCTTTCGTAAAACCGGAAATAACCTGAAAAAAGCTGGAGGGACTATAGGCAAAATGCAATAGACTGTCAATAAATCATTATAAATATCCACCATCATTTCCTCAAGAACCTGAGCGGCTCACATGACGGCGGGAGAATTGATTTTTTTATCTTTTTCTTGTTTAAAAGCATCAAGACGTGATAGCGTTCACAAAAAAGTGACTTAAGTTATGCGTAAAATAATCAGCCGATATATACTGCTTGAAATCACTGTTCCTTTTTTCATTATTCTTTTTCTGCTGACGTTTGTTCTCTTGATGGGAAGAATCTTTCAGATCACGGAGCTGATCATGAATAAAGGGATCAGTGCGTGGTCTATTCTTAACCTCATCGCCCATCTGATGCCTAATTTTCTTTTATTCACCCTGCCGATCGCTCTTTTGATATCTGTATTGATTGCAATGGGAAGATTTTCCGCCGACAATGAAATCGCCGCGCTGAAAGCTTCCGGTGTCAGTCTGCTGCAGATTTATTATCCCGTAGCGTTAGTTTCTCTGATGGCATTTCTTATGACGGTCGTGATCGGATACTATCTTGTCCCGCACAGCAACTATGCAACAAAAAAACTCCTCTTTGAACTGGCGCAGCAAAACGCGACCATCGGCATCAGGGAAAAAGCCTTTAATACGAACTTCAGAGGGCTGCTTTTCTACGCGGACAAAATCCCCGCCAGCGGAGAGTATATGGAAGGCGTGCTGGTCGCGGACAGGAGGCTGACCGGTGAACCCAGCACTATTCTGGCGAATAAGGCTTACATTGTTGCAGATCCGAGGTCAATGATCGTGAAACTGAGGCTAACCGATGGGTCAATTCACACGGTGAGCCCTGATCTCCTGAATTACCGGAAAATTGACTTTAAAATCTACGACATCCACCTTGACCTCTCTTACGCGTTGGCGTCCATCAGCGAAGAGGCTAAATCCAGCACAGAAATGACCATGGTCGAATTACTGGAAAAAGTCAGGACGCCAGATCTGGATCCGGCCACGCGCCGCGAATTTGCAATTGAAGCGCACAAAAAATTCTCCATCCCTTTTTCTTGCATCTTTTTCGGTCTGCTGGCTGTTCCCATGGGCATCCGGAATCACAGGGCGGTTAAATCCAGGGGCTTCGCGCTCGGCATCATTATCGTTTCCGCCTACTACCTGCTGCGCATCGGAGGCGAGGCGTTGGTTGAAACTGGATACCTTGCTCCCGCACTCGGTGTGTGGGCCCCGAATGTATTTTTTACCCTGCTTGGGATCGGTATGCTGATCATCACGCATAAAGAAATCTCCCTGTCCCGGATCAAGCATTTTTTACCTTCACCTGTTAATTTAAATCACCCGTGAGGCTTTATTGACTTGAAGATACTGGATAAATACATTCTTAAAGACTTTCTCAAATATTTCGCGATCATTTTTTTCTCTTTTATCGCCCTGTATTTAATTGTCGATTTCTTCAGCAAAATCAGGATGTTTTTAAGTAATGATGCGACCATGGCTCAGATGGTTGCCTATTTTCTTTATTCCATACCCATGATCGTTTCTATGATCCTGCCTGCTGTGATCCTCCTGACTACCCTTATCACCTATAGCTCGCTATCGAAATTCAGTGAAATCACAGCCATGAAGGCCAACGGCATCAGTCTTTACCGCATCGCGCTGCCGGCCTTGAGTGTTGCCGTGATTTCTTCTGCTTTTCTTTTTTATTTCAGCGAATTTGTTGCACCCGCCTCCTTTCATAAGACCGAACAGATCGTCAAAGTGGACATACAGAAATTCTACTCGAAAGTATTTTTTAAGAATAATGCGATCTGGTTTCGCAGCGACGACGCCATTTATAACTTCAAAATGTTTAATGTTGATGACAACTCAATGCGTGGCGTCACCATTTACTACCTGAATCCTGACTTCACATTAGCCAAACGCGTGGATGCCAAGCAGGCTCAGTGGAAGGATGGCAAGTGGTTATTGCATAACTGGATGACAGCGTCCTTTGTTGAAAGCAAAATACCCGTTTTGGAATGGGGTGATGTGAAAAACGCGGACATTCCCGAAAAACCGGATGATTTCAAAGCCATTCAACTGGATGTCGAAAAAATGGGCTACTTTGACCTGAAGGAATATGTAAAAAAAATTGCCGCTGAAGGGTATGACACGACCAAATATCAGGTTGTTCTTGCCGGAAAAATCGCATTTCCCTGGGTTATGGTCATTATGATTTTTATCGGTATGTCCTTTTCTTTTCGATCTGAGCGGGGTGGCGGGATCATGCAGAGTCTTGCTGTCGGCATCGTAATCGGTTTTTCCTATTGGATCGTCCATGCCGTTTTTATGGCATCAGCCCAATCCGGAACAATCCCCCCAGTCATCGCCGCCTGGTCGGCCAATGTCATTTTCTCCGCTGCTGCTGCCTAGCTGTTTTACAAGGTGAGAACCTGAT
>JAWOJC010000197.1:0-2541 GCA_046484315.1 Smithellaceae bacterium
GCCCCGGGTTGCAGTTTTGCACACTAATCTCGCCTTGGGTCATCCCCGCGGCAATCATAAACGTGCCGGCTTCAATGCGGTCGGGAATAATCGCGGCTTTCGTGCCGGAAAGTGAGGTCACGCCCGTGATCGTGATGACATCCGTGCCTTCGCCGGAAATTCGCGCCCCCATCCCCTTGAGCACTTCCGCCAGGTTGACGATTTCCGGTTCGCGCGCGGCATTGTGGAGCACCGTCACGCCATCCGCCAGCGTGGCCGCCATCATGATATTTTCCGTACCGGTCACCGTGGGCAGATCAAAGTAAATCTCCGCACCCTTCAGACGGTCCGCCGTCGCCTCGATGTAGCCTGCGTGAAGCTCGACTTTCGCGCCCATATCCTGAAGCGCCTTGATGTGCAGATTCACCGGGCGCGCCCCGATGGCGCAGCCACCGGGAAGCGACACGCGGGCCCGGCCCGTGCGCGCGACCAGCGGGCCCAGAACCAGAATCGAGGCCCGCATGGTTTTCACCAGATCATAGGGCGCCTCGCTCAATGAAATCGTTTCAGCGCTCACCTCCAGCGTGTCACTGCCGCTGAACTGCACGCCCATGTTCGAAAGCAGCTTCTTGATGGTCTTGATGTCCATCAGATCCGGAATGTTTGAAAATGTGCAGGTTTGGGATGTCAGCAGCGCGGCCGTCAAGACCGGCAGCGCCGCGTTTTTCGCGCCGCTGATATAAACATCCCCGTAAAGCGGCTTGCCGCCCTGAATGACAATTTTATCCAAAAGATGATCTCCTTCCCCTGATCACGCGGGGCCATCCCGCGTAATCGGCACGAATGCCGATATGGTCATATCCGGCTTGAGCCAGAAGGGCCTGTAGGGCCTCTCCCTGGGTTGCGCCGATTTCCAGCAAAAGCCGGCCTTCCTGAGTCAGCAGGCTTCGTGCCTGATATACCAGTTTTTCATAAAATTCCAGACCTGTTTGTCCCGCAAGAAGCGCCCCCCGGGGCTCGAAAGCCCTGACGCCGTCAGGCAGGGTTTCGTATTCCTCCCGCCCGATATACGGCGGGTTGGAAACGATCAGATCAAACAAACCTTCCACCGGCTCAAACAGGTCGCCTTCGACAAAACAAATCCGGTGTTCCAGCCCGCAGGCGCGGGCGTTTCTCCGGGCGGTGTCCAGCGCGACAGGCGAAATATCCGTCGCCGTCACATCCGCATCCGGCAGTTGCGCGGCCAGCGCCAGCGCAATCGCGCCACTGCCTGTGCCGATATCCAAAACACGCGGCGCGGCCCAACCCGCATCTGCGCACACGGCCAACGCCTCCTCTACCAGCACTTCCGTATCCGGCCGCGGAATGAGCACGCCGGGATTAACCTCCAGCACAAATGTCCAAAAGGCCTTCTGTCTAGTGATATAAGCAATCGGCTCCCGCGCAAGGCGCCTGACCACCATCGCCTGAAATTCGGTCAGACGGTCGTCCGGCACAATTTGCTCCGGATGCGTAAGCAACCAAACACGTTCGCACCGCAGACAATGCGCCAGCAGCACCTCCGCGTCGAGCCTGGCAGACTCATTGCCCGCCGCATCAAACCTTTCGGCGCTTTGATGGAGAAGATCCCGAATCATCATAACCTATTGACTGTTTCACCTTCCTTTTGTCCCTTCACAAAGCCATATCCAACCGGGAAAATCCAGGGATTATTTCAGGTGAGACCGGGGCGGGATTGATTACAGTGCGGTAAGCCGGCCCGGAAAGCGGCTGCAGATTAGAATCGAGAAGGATACTGCGCTGGCCAAAACCGTGAAGAAGATTCAAGACGTTCTGGCGAAATGTTAAGAATAAAGATTTGCCCCCCGCCACACCTAAAAGATCTATTGAACAAAATACGGAAATGATTTAGTCAAGAACCAGAAGACAATCAGCAAAATCGACAATAAGAAAAAACCGGGCCAACTGGATGCTCAAATCAAGCATAAATAATTTTCTGCAGGCACGTTAGGAAAAAATATGAGTACGCAAAAAAATGGTTTTGTGAAGTTACAAAGAATTCATGATTCCTTTGGTACTGGACGCGACTTGCGGGTCTTTATCGATGGTTCCTACTCTGCCTCAATCCCATATTCGTCTGAGAGAGTCTTTGAGCTAGAACCAGGATCACACCATATATTTGTTAAAATGGATTGGTGCAAGAGTAAGCCTTTGAAAATTGAGATTCGTTCAGATGAAACATTGGATTTGTTTTGTGGTTCGCGATTTGCTGATAAAACCATCCTTGTCACTATGCTTGCCGCCTTTTTCGTTCCAAGAACCCTATTCTATGTGGGAACTGAATCAATTATAACAACTGCACAAGGGATAAAAAACAAGAAGCATTTTGCAAAAATACTTGCTTATGCGTTTACGCCTATATTGATGATTCCGGTTTTAGTGCTGTTGAAAGCTATTGCGCTATTAACCTTTGTTTTTTCTGATATTTTTGGCGCGTATTCAGCTTTTGCCAACATTACAATCTTTTTTATATTATTTTTTGTGGCCGTATTTGCGGCGATC
>JAWOJC010000020.1:0-17436 GCA_046484315.1 Smithellaceae bacterium
ACCGCGAGAAAGATGAAGCGGCGGTCGGCTGCTTTAGCAAAACTGCTCTGATGCAGGCCGCCGCAAAAGGGGAACGAGACAAGCCCTGGCTGATGCGCCAGGCATCCGCGCAGAGCGTCACACTGAACCTGCCGCGTCTGGGCTATAAAGCGGGGGGGGAGGATGACAAGCTTTTCGCCTCTTTAAAAGAACTGATGGACAAAGCGGCCCGCGCGCATATTCAGAAAAAGGATTTTTTAGAAAAACTTCTGTCCTACGCGGAGCAGGGACCGCTTGCGGTGCTCGCGATGAACGCCGACGGGTATCCTTTTTTCAGGATGAACCGCGCCCATTATATTATCGGTCTGGTCGGATTAAACGAACTGATGCAGATCCACCGGGGCAGTCAGTTGCACGAATCCGAAGCGGCCGTCGCCTTCGGTCTGAAACTGGTGGCCTTCCTGCGTCAGGAAGCCTTGCGCCTGACCACCGAGACGGGCATGACCTTTGTTCTGGAACAGTCACCCGCTGAAACCACAGCCTATCGTTTCGCCAGACTGGATTTGAAATATTATTCTCCTGCCGCCGGGCGCTTCGTGCGGGGCGACATCGCCGACGGCTCCATCTACTACACCAACTCCACACACCTCAACACGGCTGCGGATGTTTCGCCGCTGCGGCGGGCCATTGAAGAAGGCCGTTTCCACCCGTATCTGGAAGGCGAAGTCATCACGCATCTGCAACTCGACATTGCCCATCCCGACCGTGAAATTCTGGCCGCTTTTGTGCGCGACGTCTTTGAGCAGTCCCGCTGCCGTCAGATGGACCTGATGCCGGAATTCACGGCCTGCCTTTCCTGCGGGAAAACCGCGCCCGGACTCAAAGACCATTGCGGCTTTTGCGATTCAACCGATGTAGAAGGCATCGCGCGTTTGACCAAATACTACAGCAAGACATCCGGATGGAACAAAGGCAAGCTCGCGGAACTCAAAAACCGCAAAGCGGGAAATTTCCAGGACCGCATTTAAAAGGAGGTTGATATGCTTCGTTATCTGGCCATCATCTGCCTCGTGCTTTTCGGCGCCGCTAGCACAAGCACCGAGGCTCAGGCCCAGAAAACCATGACCATCCAGATTCGGGAAGCGCAACTGAGGGCAACCCCCTCCCATCTGGGCAGAATCACGGCCAGGGCCGCCTACGGCGACCGCGTCACCGTTGTGGAAGAACGCGGCGACTGGCGGCGTGTATCCACCCCGGGCAAAACGTCGCAAGGCTGGCTGCATGCCACGGCGCTCACCACGAAACGCATCGTGCTGAAAGCGGGCCAGACAAAGACCGCCTCCGTCAGCCAGGATGAGATCGCCCTGGCGGGCAAAGGTTTCAGTGAAGAAGTGGAAGCCGAATACCGCAAAGCCAACCGAAACCTGGATTACACCTGGATTAACCGGATGGAAGCCATTCGCGTGACACCTCAGCAAATGCAGACGTTCATGACCTCCGGCAATCTGAAGGGAGGCACGCCATGAACAGACGATCCTTCCGTTTTGGCGTGCTTGCTGTAGCCGGCTTTTTATCGATGAGCTGTGCGGCGGTGGACACCGTCACGTCCGTGGCCACAGAAGTAGGTGTTGCCACGGGAAATATCACCCGCGAGCAGGGCGACGCCATCCGTACCGGTACGGCGGCGGTGGCTAAAGGCCTGGAGGAGTTCACCCCCGAACAGGAGTACTTCATCGGCCGTTCCGTCGGCGCGGTCATTCTCACCCGATATCAAGTCCTCAACGATACCCGGGCTAACGCCTACGTCAATCTGCTTGGGCGGACGCTTGCCGCATCCTCGGATATGCCTGAGCTTTTTGCCGGTTATTCTTTCGCGGTGCTCGATTCCAACGACATCAACGCGTTTGCCACCCCGGGCGGACACGTTTTCATTACCCGCGGGCTGCTTCGCTGCGCCCGCACGGAAGACGCGCTGGCCGCTGTGCTGGCCCATGAAATCGGCCACATCCAGTTGCGTCACGGCATGCAGGCGATAAAAAAAGCAAGGATGACCGAGGCGCTGACCATTCTGGCACAAGAAGGCGCGAAAAGTTTCGGCGGACAGGAAGTCGCCCAACTGACAAAGGTCTTCGGTGGAACGATTTCGGATATCACCGGCACCCTGGTCAATAGTGGCTATTCCCGCACTTTTGAATATCAGGCCGACAAAGCGGCCGTAACCCTCCTGGACCGCGTCGGCTATTCGCCCGAAGCGCTGGTGGATATGCTCAACATCATGAACAAACAGATCCGGCCGGGCGGGAATGACTTCGCCAAAACACATCCCTCACCGCTGAGCCGTATCGCTGAATTAAAGAAAAATCGGTTGGCGCCGGCCGGCGGAAATATCCCCGTCATCCGCACACAAAGATTTACTCAGGCGGTTGGACATCTCCTGTAGGATCGGTCGCGGCCTTTCACTTCGTGATCAGACAGCTTCAGGTGCAAAGTGTGAATTTCAAAAATATCTCAGTTGGCAAGACAAAATGGCTTCAGGGCCTGGCGGCCGGACTGATCGGCGCGTGTGTCGCGTTGGTTTTTTTTCTTCCCGGCTGGCTGGATCGCTGGGAGGCCAAGTCATGGGACGCCCGCGTTCAACTCATGGCGGCGCCTACCGATACCACAAAGGACATCCGCGTTATTCTGCTGGATCAAAACTCACTGGACTGGGGAAAAAATGAAAACGGTCTTTCCTGGCCCTGGCCCCGTGAAGTGTATGGCGCAGTCATTAATTTTTGCAAGCGTGCCGGGGTCAAATCACTGGCCTTTGACGTCCTGTATACGGAGCCGTCCAAGTACGGCGTAGCGGACGACGAGGCCATGGGCGAGGCCATGCGGGGCCTGCCTGTGTCGGGCGCCGTCTTTTTGAGCCGCACATCGGGCAGCGATACCGTCTGGCCGTCTTTCGCGCCCCCGCTTCGCGGGTCGATCACCGGCCTGGAGGCGTGGATGACCAAAACCGGCTATCAGCCCTTCTTACGCGCGGTTTTTCCCGTCCCCGAAATAGCCGCGGGAGCTGCCCTTCTCGCCAATGTGCATCTCCAGCCAGACGCCGACAATGTGTACCGCCGGACAGCCGTGTTTGAAGTTTTTGACCACAAACCCGTCTTGTCGCTCGGGCTGGCCGCTTATTTGGCGGTCCATCCGGATGCACCCCTGGCGATTGAACCGGGCCGGCTCCGGCTGGACAACAAGGTGATCCCCCTCGATGATCGCGGACAGGCGATCCTGAATTTCCGGGGACCTTCGGGAACACACAAAATCTACAGCGCCGCATCTGTTATCCAAAGTGAAGTCAACTTTCAAAATAACGAAGAGCCCGTCATTTTGGACATCGAAGACTTTCGCGGCAAATATGTTTTCTTCGGTTTCTCCGCGCCCGGCCTGTATGATCTTCGCCCCACACCCGTTTCCGGCATTTATCCCGGCGTCGAGATAGCCGCCACCATGTTGGACAATCTTTTGTCGGGAGACTTCATGCGGCCTGTCCCCCGATCGGTCGCCCTGCTGGTGACGCTCATCATGGCGCTTTTAGCGGGGCTGGCTACTGCGTCGGCCTCCGGCATCCTCCGCAACGCAATCACCTACACGCTTTGCCTGGCCGGGCCGGTGGTCCTTTGCCTGATCGCCTACCATCTGGGATTCTGGCTGCCACTGGTCGTGCAGGAAACGGCCGTCGCCGTCACGCTGGTTTGCGCCGGTCTGATTTACTACAGCACCGAAGGGCGGCAGAAAGCGTTTATCAAAAACGCCTTTAAACAATATTTAAGCCACGACGTCATCGAACAAATCATCGCCCACCCCGAACGTCTGAAACTGGGCGGCGAACGCAAAACCCTTTCGATCTTTTTTTCCGATCTGGAAGGATTCACAGGCATCTCCGAAGGCCTGGACCCCGAAACCCTCACGAATCTGCTCAATGTTTATCTGTCCGCCATGACCGACATCATCCATGAAGAAGGCGGCACAGTGGATAAATATGAAGGCGACGCGATCATCGCCTTCTGGAACGCGCCGCTCGCGCAACCGGATCACGCGGTCCGCTGCGTGCGCGCAGCGCTGCGCTGCCAGGAAAAACTCGCGCGGATGCGTCCGGACTTCAGACAAAGCTTAAAGCGGGACTTGCATATGCGCATCGGCATCAACACCGGTCAGGCGGTGGTGGGCAACATGGGGTCGCATTCACGTTTTGATTATACGATGATCGGCGACGCGGTCAACCTGGCCGCGCGCCTCGAAGGCATCAACAAGCAGTTCGGCACCTACACAATGATATCGCAAACCACAAAAGACCTGCTGGCGGAGGCCTTTCCCGCACGCGAAATTTCGCGTGTCGCGGTGGTGGGACGCAGAGAGCCGGTGGTGGTCTATGAGCCGATGCTGTCGGACGGTATCGACGAAACGATCAAAAAGGCCATGGACACCTTTTCCAAAGCGCTTGCGTTTTTCTACCGCGGTGATTTTGCCGGGGCACAAAACCTCTTTTCGGTGATCGCGAAGAACGATCCTGTGGCCCGCGCCTACATCAGCAAGTGCGAAGAGCTACTCGCCCGGCCACCCGAATCCTGGCAAGGCGTGTGGGTGGTCACAACGAAGTAGGGGCAAGGTTCCAGAAAAAAAGGAAATCCGACAGGTTAAACCCGAGCTTCATGTTCTTTCTCCTCGAGCCTTTAGCCTTTTGCCTTTTGCCTTTAGCCTTTTGCCTTCTGCCTTTAGCCTTGAACCTTTTTTCCTATGTGCAGCCAGGTAATCCCGAAGGTCAGCGGATATTTTTCCACGTTCACCATGCCCGCGTCTTCCATGATTTTCGCGAAGTCGTCGGGGTTGGGAAAGTTCATGATCGAATCGGCCAGGTAATAATAGGCGGCGGGATTTTTTGAAAACAGCCTGCCGAAGACAGGCAGCAGATAATGCAGATAAATATAGTAGATCAGCCGGAAGAACCGGTTTTGAACAAACGTCATTTCTAAAACCATGACCTGTCCGCCGGGAACCGTGACGCGAAGCATTTCGGCAAGCGCGCGTTCGCGGTCGGGGATATTGCGGATGCCGAAGGCGATGCCCGCAACGTCAAAACGATTGTCTTCAAAAGGCAGTTGCAGCGCGTCGCCCTGCATGAGCTGAATCCGGCCTGTCAGGTTTTTCTTTCGCACTTTGACGGCAGCCGCATGCACCATCTCGGAGACAAAATCAACACCGGTGACGGAAATTTGCGGATGTCTTTCCGCCGCGGCGATGGACAGATCGCCCGTCCCGCAGGCGACGTCGAGATAGCGGTTGGTCTGAAAAAACCGCATTTTCTTCGCGGCAAAGCTGCGCCAGGCCACGTCGCGCCGCAGACTCATAAAGCGGTTTAAAAAATCATACTTGCCCGTGATGGTGGAAAATATTTCTTTCACCATGCTGATGCGCTGGGCATCCGTAATATCTTTGAGCCCGGGATATTTTTCGGGAACTGTTTTCTTCATCACGCCTTTCCAGTCCGTTTCGTAGACGCGGGTTTATCAGCGAAATCGGCCAAAAGCAATGTAAAAAAGGCGGAAAGCGCAAGCCTTCCGCCCTGTTTTCTTATTCGACGGCTGTCTTCCTCAAATCTTCACGTCCGTCTCATGTTTGAGCCAGCGCGCCTTGACCCGCTCCGTAAAGGATACAATGACGATATACAGAATCGGAATGATGATCACAGCCAGGGCCGTTGACGCAAAAAGACCGCCCATGACCGCGCGCGCCATCGGCGCCCAGGTTTCTCCACCTTCACCGAGGCCCAGGGACAGGGGAAGCATGGCCAGCACGGTGGTCAACGCGGTCATCAATACAGGCCGCAGCCGCATCTTGGCGGCTTTGACAACGGCTTCCAGCATGTCCATACCTTCGTCACGCAGCTGATTCATGAAATCCACCATGACGATCCCGTTATTGACCACGATGCCGATCAGCATCACCATCCCGATGAGCGCAGTCACACTGATGATGGTGCCGGTCAGAAAAAGCGATCCGGCCACGCCGATGACCGACAAAGGCACGGCGGCCATAATGATAAACGGATGCACGAGTGATTCAAAAATAGACGCCATGACCATGTAGACGATGATAAAAGCAACCAGAATCGCAATCGCCAGATACAGGAAGGATTCCTGCATGTCTTCCGCCGCGCCGCCCACTTCGTAGCGTGCATCGGGCGGCAGGGAAAATGCGGCCATCTCGCGGGTCACGTCCGCGATGACGCCACCCAGATCGCGCCCGGAGACGGACAGAGCCACGGAGGCCATGCGCTGCTGGTCTTCGCGGGTTACGGTAAACGGTGCAATTTCCTCCCGTATATCCGCCACGGCCTTGAGCGGAATCTGTGCGCCTGCCGGCGTGCGAATCAGCAGATTATCGAGAATATCCTTACGCTGACGGAATTCCTGAGGGAGACGCACGAGAATTTCATGCTCTTCGCCCCGTTCCAGATAGCGCGAAGCGATGCTGCCTTGAATGCTGGTGTAGACAACATCCGATATCATGGATGCTTTCAGCCCGAGTTGAGCGGCACGATTCCGATCAATGTCCACCACCCATTCCGGCTGGCCGCCCTGAATAGCGGATTTCACGTCCACGACGCCGCGGATGGGCGAAACCCTTGCCTCCACGCGATCCGCCAGTTCGCGAAGCATATGGAGGTCATAACCGAAAATTTTGATGATCACGTCGCCTTCGCTGAATTCCATGCCGCCTTGACGGAACCGGTATTCAATTCCGGGAATTGTGGCCAGACGCGCCCGCATGACATCCGTAATTTCAGACTGCGAGCGCTTGCGCTCGCTGATCGGAATCAAACCGATGTGAAATTCCGTAAAATGAGATCCCACCCCCTGAAAGCCGCCTGAGATAGTGCCGGGGTTGCCGATGATGGCCGTCATGGTTCTGATCTCAGGCACGCTGCCGGCGATTTCCCGCTCGACTTGCCGGATCACCGCCTCACTGGTATCGAGCGCCGCGCCGCGCGGCAGCTCCACTTCCAGGCGGATGTAGCTTTGATCTGTCTGAGGAATAAACTCCGTACCGAGCGAGGCCAAAAGCCCCAAAGATAAAAGAAAAAGCACCGTCACGGCAAGCAGTGAAAATTTCTTGTGACGGATCGCCCAGCGCAGGGAGCGTTCATGAAGGTTCGTCAAGCCGCCAAGAAAGGCGGCGACGCGCGCCGAAATGATCGCACTTCTTTTCACGTTCGCCTTTCCCGATTGTTTGAGCCGCAGCAGATCGGCGCCGCCGGCGGTCATGCGCAGGTAACGCGACGAAAGCATAGGAATCAGCGTGAGGGCGACAAACAAAGAAACCACCAGCGAAAAGCAGATGGTGATCACCATGTCGTTGAACAGAACCCCCGCGATACCCGGCACGAAAAGGATCGGCACAAAGACGGCCAGCGTCGTCAGCGTCGATCCCGTAATCGCGCGGCCGACCTGCGAAGAACCCGCGATGGCGGCCTCTTTACGTTCGCCGCCCTCCTCCCGGAGGCGGTAGATATTTTCCATAACGACGATGGAGTTATCCACCAAAAGCCCGATGGCCAGCGCAAGCCCCGCCAGTGATATAATGTTGAGCGTGAGATCCGCCAGATACATGACCGCAAACGTTGCGACCACGGACACGGGAATCGCCAGCGACACGATAATGGACGAGCGGATGTTGTGCGTAAAGAACAGGAGCACCAGACCGGTCAGCAAAAAAGCCAGCGCCGCCGTATTGCTCAGATTGGAAACGGACTGGTTGATGAACTCGGACTGGTCGAACAGCTTCAGCAGGTGCACGTCCTCGCCCACGGCTCTTTCAATGCCCGGCAGCGCGCGCGCCACGCGGTTTGCGGTCTGTACGGTGTTGGCGTCGGACTGCTTCTGCACAAACATCATGACGGCCGGTTCCTGATCCGTCCGCACCAGGCCGCGCGCTTCCTCAAACCCGTCACGCACACTGGCGACATGATGCAGGTAGATCGGCGCGCCGGAACGGTAGCCCACCACTGTGTTGCGGATCTGCTCGACGGACTGATACATGCCCAGTGTCCGGATGGTAAATTCCTGATCGCGCTGTGTGACAAAACCGCCGGGAAACTGAACATTCTCCAGCCGGATGGCCTGACTCACATCAGAGGTCGAAAGACCGCTTGCCTGCAGGGCATGCGGATTGAGTTCAACCAGGATCTGACGTTTGGACCCGCCGATGGTGTCCGCCGCGCCGACCCCTTCAATACGCTCTATTCTCGGCTCGATAAGTTCTTCGGACAGTTTGCGCAACTCCGGCTGCGTCAGCTTGCCGGAAGTGAGTCCCAGAATCAGGATCGGTTGAAGGGACGGATCGAAGGTAAAGGTCACCGGCTCATCCGCATCATCCGGCAGGTAGCCGCGCACAAAGTCGAGATTTTTCCGGACATGGAATTCGGCCATGTCCATATCAATGCCCCAGTCGAATTCAATGATGACCGCTGAGTTGCCCAGAGACGAACGCGAGGTCACGCGTTTGACATTGGCCACCCGTCCGACCGCTTCTTCAATCGGCCGGGAAATCAGCGTTTCCATGTCTTCCGGCCCGACCCCCGTGTACTGCGTGAGCACCACAACGGTGGGAAATTTGATGTCCGGCAGCAAATCGGTCCGCAGTTGCGTGAAGGAGAAAATGCCGAACCCGACCACGATCAGAAAGATCATCGTAAAGGTTATGGCTTTGTTGACTGCGAGGGATGCCAGTTTCATAGGCCGGCTCCCGATTCCGGGGTTTCAGACGGATCGGCTATTTTCACGAGGCTGCCGTCTTCAAGCGCGTGATGACCTCTGACGACAAGGACATCCCCAGGCGCCACACCGGAAATCACTTCCAGCATACCGCCCTGCTGATAGCCCGTCGCCACATCCCGGCGGACGGCTTTACCGTTTTCAATAATAAAGACGTACGGATCTCTCGTTGCGGCGTCATCGGCCAACGCGCCCCGATCACCGGGGTTTGCGCGGTACTGAACGGAAGACAGCGGAATCCGGGGAACATTTTCCTTTCGGTCGACCACAATTTCAAGTTCCCCGAACATGCCCGGCACCAGTAAGCTGTCCGGATTGGGAAAATGAATTTCAACGGTGGCCAAACGGCTTACCGGATCGAGAATCGGCGCTTTCTTGACTACCCGTCCGCTGAAAACCTGCTCGGGCAGACTTGCGAGCTTCAACCTGGCCTCCTGCGCCGGCACGATGCGCGTAAATTCGCGTTCGCTGACCTGCGCCATTACACGCATGGTATCGAGTTGAACGAGACTGAATACCGGCGCGCCCGGGGCGACCATGTCTCCCAGTTCCACAAAACGGTTACTGATGATGCCCGAAAAAGGCGCGCGAATATATGCATTGCGATACTGCCTGCGTGTCTGTTCCAGGACGGCCTCGGCCTGTCGAAGCCCCGACTGCGCGCCTTCCAACTGCGCTTTTCTGGCATCATACTGCTGTCGGCTGATGGCTTCTTCGGCTACCAGACGCGAGGCCCGGCGATATTCGGATTCGACATTGTTCAGATTCGACCGGGCGGCCGCCACGGCAGCCTCTGCCTGCGCGACACTGTGCGTAAGCAGTGTGTTTTCCACAGCGGCCAGAAGGTCGCCTTCCCTCACCCGGTCGCCCTTATCGACCCGGATATCCACAATGCGTTCGCCCACCTGCGACAAGAGCCGAACATCGCGTATCGCGCGCACATCACCGGTGAAACGCAAGACGTCTTCAATGGACCCCGGCGAAACACTGAGCACGGAAACGACCACCGGCGCCTGCCCGCCTTCGACCGTGTCCTTTTTTTTGCATCCGGTCGTAAACAACATCAAACACGCCAGCGTGACCGCCAGAAAGGGGACCAGGACTTTACGACGGGGATTTTGTGCATGCTTTTTTGTGTTCATGGCGCCTCCGGTTTGATCTCGTCTAATATTGATTCAGCCTTTAGGATACCGCAGGCCCGTTCAAGTTTGATGGATGCGGTATTGAAATTATAGATCGCCCGGAAATAACTCGTGCTGGCCTGTGTGAGGGCCAGCTGCGCGTCGATCACCTCCAGCAGTGTGGCCGCGCCTTCGGCGTACAGGAGATTGGCCAGCCGTAACCCCTCCCTGGCCTGTTCCATAACCTGTCCCTGAGATTCCAGAATTTCCGCCGACTGAGCCAGTTCATCATGGACGGAACGGATTTCCGTGGCAATCAGATTCTTGAGATTGGCTTCCTGAATCTCCGATTTCTGCAGTTCGGCGCGCGCTTCCGAGTAGCGGGCCTTACTTCCGAATCCATTGAACAGGGGAATACGCAACGTGACCCCCGCGTAAGAAGAACGTTCGAAGTTGTCGTGCGCAAAATGCAAATCATCACGCAGCGCCTGCCATTGCACCGCTGAGGATAATGCCAGGGTGGGCAGAAACTCCGCCCGAACCATCCGGATTCTTTTTTCACTGATCTCTTTTTGCAGACCCTGTATCCGGTATTCGGGGCGATGATCGTAGGCCTGTCCGATCAGACCTTCCAGATCCGCCGCCACCAGCGTGCGTGTCCGGGGCTCAAACGCCCCTTCCACTTTCACCGATTGACGTTTGTCCATCCCGAGCAGATCCTTGAGACGCTCCAGTGCAAGATTATACCGGTTGCGCCCCTCCATAAGACCCGGCCGGATCGTCGATAACTGAACCTGAGCCCGCAAAAGCTCAAAGCGCGAGGCCGCACCTGCCTCGTACCTGTTCTCGACCTGGTCCAGATTAATCTGCGCGTTTTGGACCGCGGTTTCGGAAACAGCCAGAAGACTTTGCGCCAGAAGTACGCCATAAAACGCGCTATAGACGGTTTCGAGGGTCTGCTGGGACGTGGCGGCAAGAGAATATTCAGCAATCTGAAGACTGTCCCGGGCAATGCCGATGCCCGCCCAGATGGCGCCGCCCGCGTACAGGGGCTGCTCCAGAATCAGCATACCGCTCATGGTATGATCCGCGCCGCTTTGCGTGCGAATTTCCGCGTTCGGACCAAAGATCTCGGGGGGCAGAGGCATCACGATCTCCGGCCGATCCCAGGTTCTCTGATAATTTCCACCCGCCGACAGGGCAGGCAGCGCTCTCGACCAGGCGGCATGGAGGTTATAACGCGCCTGATCACGGCTCTGTAGAGCGATGCGAAGGCCCGGGTTTTTTTCCAGCGCGGTCATGAGCGCCTGATCCAGCGTCAGCGTCTCTGCGGCACGCGCGGGGAAAGCCCCCCACAGGCATAGACCACACACCACCACAAGAAGAACTCCTCGTTTCATGCGTTTTCTCCCCTTACTCTTAATCCGTTTAAAAAAAGATCGACAAGCTTTCTGAAATCTTCCGCCAGTTGCACAACAGGCGCCTCCTCAGCCTTAATCTCATCCGTTCCCGGATTATCCAGCACCAACGTTTGAAACTTCAGAGACACCAAAGCCAGGAAAAATACACGGGCCGCATGACTTGCGTCTTGTGACGCAAACTCGCCGGAACGGATCCCCTGTTCAATCCAGCCTGCAAGCAGCGCTTCTTCTTGGGCCCGGCAGACGGCCATCACCTTGAGCGCTTCGGGATGCAAATCGAGCAGCGCCCGGCGTGAAAGCTCCCCCAGGAGAAGAAATTTTCGAATTGAAGCAATTTGGACATCCGCATAGGCATACATTTTCCCGGCCGCTTCGGAAATACCGTTTGTGGCCTGTTCGATCATCTCGAAGAAGGCCATTTGTTCATCGTTGATCACTGCGGCAAAAAGGTCCGCCTTGCCAGTATAATATTGATAGAGCGTCGGCTTGGTGATATCGCATTTACGGGCGATATCGTCCATGGTTGTCTTGGTGTAGCCGAAGCGGGTAAACTGCTTGCGGGCATGAAAAATGATAGTTTCTCTACGATCCATAACCAACCTTACTGATTTACCAATTTAGTAGGTAGTTAAATAATAAACCTTCTTCGACTTGTCAAGGACTATTTCCAACCGTGATTATTATGGACAGCCGATGAATGTCATTTAGTAAAAGAGAAAGGGAAGATCAGCAAGTGATAGTAAGACATAAAGTCACTTTGGGAAAACATCAAAAAAACCGCCTCCCCGGGATCAGGGAGGCGGCGTCTGTGCCCGGCTTATGCCGCATTAATAGGCACTTTGGTTTTGCGGGCCTTGGCGGAATCGCTTTTGGGAAGGGTAATGTTTAACACACCGTTTTTAAAACTCGCGTAGGCTTTATCCGCCTGCGTTTCCGCAGCCAGAGGAATCACACGGTGAAAAGAACCGTAGGAACGCTCCATGTAATAGTAGTTTTTTCCCTTGTCTTCCTTTTCCTCTTTTTTTTCACCTTTGATGGCTATGCTGTCGTTGGCCACGGTGACCTCAATGTCCTTTTCCTCCACACCGGGAAGTTCGGCATGAATGGTAACCTCCTTATCGCTCTCCTTGACATCAATCGAAGGAGAAAATCCTCCAAATCCACCGGCCGCAAGAGACCGAGGCAACGCATCGAATCCGGAGAAGAAATCATCAAACAGGCTGTTCATCTGACGCTG
Organism: Smithellaceae bacterium; assembly: GCA_046484315.1. GTDB lineage: Bacteria > Desulfobacterota > Syntrophia > Syntrophales > Smithellaceae > UBA8904. The sequence continues at coordinate 12,569 of JAWOJC010000020.1, forward strand.
CAAAGCATAGAAGGGATGATCATCTTCTTTTTGCACGGATTGATTCGCCACCGGCAACAGATTTTTAATTTTCATAATCATGTCCTCCTTTTTATTATTTCATCCAATCGTCTGACGGGCTGCAAGCTAGGGGGCTCACTACGCCGCCTTAATGGCGATCTTTTTCGGTTTCACCTGTTCCGCTTTCGGCAGTTCCAGGCGTAAAACACCGTTTTTGACGGAGGCAACGATTTTGTCTCGATCAATCTCATCAGACAGCGTGAAGACCCTCTCATAATCACCGATTTCATATTCGGAATACATCATGGTCGCATCCGGCACCCGTCCGTTTTCCACGCGGCCCATAATAGTCAGAACATTTTTTTCCAACTCTATATCGACTGTTTTTTCATCCACGCCGGGCATGTCGGCGACCAGAAACAGGGAATCTTTGTTTTCATAAATATCCACACGCGGCACGAATGTTTTCACATTGCGAATACGTTCTGTGGCGGCAACGTTTTCAGTTTTCTGCACATCTTTTTCCATCATGACATCCTACCTCCTTTCCTCATTATTTAATTTTGATCTTCTTGGGTAAATCTTCCTTCATCCGGGGCAGCGTAATCAGCAGGATCCCCTTTTCGTATTTGGCCTCAACCGCCTGGGCATCGACCGAAAAGGGCAGCTGGACGATTCGCTTGAAGTTCCCGATGCCTCTTTCCTGACGCAGGTAGGTTTCGCCCTGTGTAAAGGCCTCAGGTGAAGCGGTTCCTGATATCGCCAAAGCGTCACCGGATACGGAAATGTCCATTTGTTCAGGATCAATGCCCGGCAGCTCCGCCGTCACCACAGCCATGCCGCTTTTCTCCCAAATGTTGACTGCGGGGTATTCCTGGGGCTGCTTTTGTCCTGCATTGGAAAAAAGCCGGTTCATCTCCCGCTGCAACTGCAACATGTCCGGCATGGTATCCGAAAACCTTCTGACTCTCCATAAACTTGGGCTGAACATATACTTTCCTCCTTTCGCAAATTAATATTATTTCCGTAAGCATTTGCTCTTATTGCTTATTTACCTCTTTTAGGCAAAATATATGAATGAAATTTTTGTTGTCAAGGGCGCAGGCACGCCTCTCACCGCTGCGTTGTCATGGAAACAAGGTTCAAGGAAAAAGCCAGGGTAAAAATGACCCGCCGCCCTTGACACACAATGACCCCGTTCTTATATTAGGCCCGCTTTAAGCAGTGATTTTTAAAGGAACTACTTGGAAATAAACATGAAAGATCAGATCGTTAAAATCTTCAGAGAGAGCTGCCGTGTGAAAGAAGCGTTTGTCAATGAGCAGCTCGTCAAACTGGCCAATGTGATTGAGGTGCTGACTTCAGCCCTCAAGGCCGGCAACAAGATTCTGATTTTCGGCAACGGCGGATCCGCCGCAGACGCGCAGCACATCGCTGCGGAATTCGTCAACCGCTTCATCATCGAACGGCCGCCGCTGCCGGCCATCGCTTTGACGACGGACACATCGATCCTGACGAGCATCGGGAACGACTATGATTTTTCAGAAATTTTTTCCAAGCAAATCCGGGCGCTGGGCCAGCCGGGCGACATCGCATGGGGCATCAGCACCAGCGGAAATTCGCCAAACGTGCTCAAAGCGCTGGAACAGGCCAAGAAGATGGGGCTTGTCACGCTGGCTTTTACCGGTAAAGACGGGGGACCGATTGCCCAAATGGCTGATCTCTGCCTCAACGTCACATCAAACAGCACGGCAAGAATCCAGGAAACCCACATCACGGCAGGCCATGTGATTTGCGAGCTTGTGGATATTAAATTATTCCAGAAGCCGGATTTGAAATAACAGTGTTGCAGGAGTTGCAGTGAAATCAAAAAAAGATCAAAGTGAAAAAAGAAAGATCCACGTCGACCAGACAACAGAGGGGGAAACGGAGGGAACGGCGCCGGATCAACAGGCGCTCGAACAGCTACAGGAAGCCCTCGAAGCGAAAGAAAAGGAGGCCCTCGAAAATTACGACCGTTACATGAGAACCCTGGCGGATCTGGATAACTATCGAAAACGGGCGGCCCGCGAGAAAGCCGATACGCTCAAATACGGCAAGGAGGATGTCATCCGCGACATTCTTCCCTTCGTGGACAGTCTTGACCGCGCCCTTGATCATACGGACAGCCAGGACGCGCAGGCCTTTCGCGACGGCATCGCACTCATTCAGGATCAACTCTTGTGCTGCCTGAAAAAGCACGGCGTGGAAAAAATTGAGAGCGCCGGCGCTGTGTTTGATCCTAATTTCCACGAGGCACTGATGCAGGTGGACAGCGCGGATCATCAAGACAACCAGGTGGTCAGTGAGATGGAAAAAGGCTATTTGCTCAACGGCAGGCTGATTCGGCCGTCGAGAGTCTGTGTGTGTAAGAAAACCGGCTGAGTTCATGACTATAAAGATTGAATATATCAATAAGGTATCTGGAGAATAAGAAGGAGGAAGAAACATGGGAAAGATTATCGGCATTGATTTAGGAACAACCAATTCGTGCGTTGCGATCATGGAAGGGGGAGACCCTGTTGTGATTGCCAATCAGGAAGGCAATCGCACCACACCGTCGATTGTGGCCATTACGGAAAGCGGCGAGCGCCTGGTGGGTCAGGTCGCCAAGCGGCAGGCCATCACCAACTCTGAAAATACTGTCTACGCCGTCAAAAGAATGATCGGCAGAAAATACAGCTCCAAGGAAATTCAGTACGACGTCAAGATTTCGGCGTACAAGATTACCGAAGCGGGAAACGGTGACGCGCAGGTGACCGTGCGGGGTAAGAATTATTCGCCTGCGGAAATTTCCGCGATGATTCTGACCAAAATGAAACAGACCGCGGAAGATTATCTGGGTGAAAAGGTTACAGACGCCGTAATTACCGTACCGGCCTACTTTAACGATTCACAGCGCCAGGCCACCAAGGACGCAGGCAAGATCGCCGGTCTGAATGTTATGCGTATTATCAATGAACCCACCGCGGCCGCCCTGGCCTATGGTCTGGATAAAAAGAAGGATGAAAAAGTTGCGGTCTTTGATCTGGGCGGCGGGACTTTCGATATTTCCATCCTTGAGCTGGGCGACGGCGTTTTTGAAGTGAAATCGACCAACGGCGATACGCATCTGGGCGGCGAGGACTTCGATCAGCGCGTCATGGATTTTCTGGTCGCTGAATTCAAGAAGGATCAGGGTATCGATCTGCGCACGGATAAAATGGCGTTGCAACGCCTGAAGGAAGCAGCGGAAAAAGCGAAGATGGAACTTTCCACCACCATGGAAACCGATATCAATCTGCCGTTCATCACGGCCGACGCCGCCGGCCCCAAACACATGAACATTAAACTCACGCGCGCAAAACTCGAATCGCTGATCGAAGATTTGATTGACAAGATTGTCGGCCCCTGCCAGACCGCAATCAAAGATGCCGGCCTGTCCGCCAAGGATATTGACGAAGTCATTCTGGTCGGCGGCATGACCCGCATGCCGCGTGTTCAGCAGAAGGTAAAAGATATTTTCGGTAAAGAACCCCATAGGGGAGTCAACCCGGATGAAGTCGTGGCCATCGGAGCGGCCATTCAGGGCGGCGTGCTCGCGGGCGACGTGAAAGACGTGTTGCTTCTGGATGTCACCCCCCTGTCTTTGGGCATCGAAACCCTGGGCGGCGTGATGACACGGCTCATCGAGAAAAATACGACGATTCCCACGAAAAAGAGCCAGATTTTCTCGACTGCGGCAGACAATCAACCGGCAGTGAGCATCCACGTGCTGCAGGGTGAACGCCAGATGGCCGCAGATAACCGGACCCTGGGACGCTTCGAGTTGGTGGGCATCCCGCCTGCACCCCGCGGCGTGCCGCAGGTTGAAGTGGCTTTTGATATCGATGCCAACGGCATTGTGCACGTCAATGCCAAGGACCTGGGCACCGGCAAGGAACAGAGCATTAAAATCACCGCTTCCAGCGGTCTTTCCGAGGCGGAAATTGAAAAGCTGGTTCGCGACGCGGAAGCGCATGCAGAAGAAGATAAGCGCCGCAAGGAGCTCATCGAAACCAGAAATCACGCCGATTCGCTGGTCTATTCCGTCGAAAAGAACATCAAGGAATTCGGCGACAAGGTAGACGCGGCGGAAAAAGAGAAGATTGAGCAAGCCATTGCCGCCGTGAAAAAGGCGTTGGAGGGTGACGATCTTGAGGCCATCAAAAAGGCGCAGGACGACCTGATGAACGTATCGCATAAACTGGCGGAAGCCATGTACGCCAAAACCGCCGGCGGTCCCGGCGGACCGGATGCAACAGGCGGTGCGGGAGCGGATGCGTCATCCGCCAAAAAGGATGACGACGTCGTCGACGCCGATTTCGAAGAAGTTAAAAAGTAAATCAGTACTTACGGCCCGGAACCGGTTAATGGTTCCGGGCTTTTTTTATCGACCCGCCAAAGCAAACCCGTCAAAGAAAAACTGGAAAAAAACACCGCGGCGGTTTATACAAAGCCAGAATTATTCAGGAGGCAATCATGAAAACGCATCGCCTGTTCACTTTAATGACGCTTGTGGTGCTGGCCCTTTTTTTCGCCGGTTGCGCGAGGCTGCCGTTAATCGCCGATCCACCTGCGCCTCCCGCGCCCGCCTCGACAGTCGCTGAAGAACCGGCGGAAACGCCGGACGCCGAAGGGCTACCCACCGAGCCTGTTCTTGTCCGTCCGGAGCCGCAGCCTGTGGACCGCAACGCGATCGGTTGCGTGCTTCCCCTCTCGGGCCGCTTCACAGACACAGGCGGCAAAGCCCTCGATGCGTTTCTCCTGTCGGCAGGCCTGTTCGATGCACGCTTTCAATCCCCATGGAA
>JAWOJC010000060.1:0-12849 GCA_046484315.1 Smithellaceae bacterium
TCCCGTTTCCGATCTTGCCGGCGAAGCGTTTTATATTCGCGATGAGGAAACAGGCCATGTCTGGTCTCCAACGCCTCAGCCCTGCCAAAGCGAAACCCCCTATCAGTGCCGCCACGGTTTCGGCTACAGTGCGTTTGAACACACCGAAGACGGCATCCGCTCGGAGCTTTTGATATTTGTCTCCATCCGAACGCCGGTGAAGTTCATGGTTTTAAAGCTGCATAATACATCCGGACGTCACCGCGAGCTTTCCGTAACCGGTTACCTCGAATGGGTGCTGGGCGACCTGCGTACGAAAAACATGATGCATGTCGTAAGCGAGGTGGACGAGGGATGTGGCGCCCTGTTTGCCAGAAATCAGTACAACACGGACTTCGCCGACCGTGTAGCTTTCTTTGATGTGGATGATCCCGCACGCACGGTCACAGGCGACCGGGAAGAATTTCTCGGCCGCAACGGGGACACTGCCTCGCCTGCGGCTTTAACGCGGACAGAACTGTCGGGCCGCGTTGGCGCGGCCCTGGACCCCTGCGCCGCCATACAGGTGAAACTCGGATTGGATGCCGCAGATACGCATGACGTCATCTTCCGGATGGGCGTCACGGGAAGACGCGGTTCAGACGATGCCAGCAAGATGGTGCGTGAGCTGCGGGGTTTGGCCGTCGCGCAGGCGGAACTTATTGCAGTCCACGAGTATTGGAAAAATACGCTGGGCGCGGTGCAGGTAGAAACCCCCGATCCTTCCGTTAACATCCTGGTCAACGGCTGGCTTTTATATCAGACGATCTCATGCAGACTCTGGGCAAGAAACGGCTACTACCAGTCCGGCGGCGCCTTCGGCTTCCGCGACCAGCTCCAGGACGTCATGACGCTGGTTCACGCCGCGCCTGATCTATTCCGCGAGCACCTGCTTTTGTGCGCGAGCCGGCAGTTTTCTGAAGGTGATGTTCAGCACTGGTGGCATCCGCCCACCGGTCGGGGCGTTCGCACCCAATGCTCCGATGATTATCTGTGGCTGCCCCTGGCGGTCAGCCGTTATATCGTCTGCACAGGCGATAAAGAGGTCTTAAATGAAACAATCGGCTTTCTGGAAGGACGTCAGATCCGGCCGGATGAAGATTCTTATTATGATTTACCGTCCGCCAGCGACGAAAAAAGCAGTTTGTACGACCATTGCCTGCGCGCCATACGAAACGGTCTGAAATTCGGGGTTCACGGCCTGCCCTTGATGGGTTCCGGCGACTGGAACGACGGCATGAACAAAGTCGGCGACCAGGGAAAAGGGGAAAGCATCTGGATGGGCTTTTTCCTCTACGACGTGCTCATCAGATTTGCCGATATCGCCCGCGGGCGCGGCGACATCCCGTTTGCCGATTTTTGCGTCAATCACGCGGAACATCTGCAACGCAACATTGAAAATAGCGGATGGGACGGAGACTGGTACAGCCGAGCCTACTTCGACAACGGGTCTGTTCTGGGATCGTCTAAAAATGTAGAGTGCCGGATCGACTCAATCGCGCAGAGCTGGTCGGTCTTATCCGGTGCTGGAAATCCGACGCGCAGCCGCCAGGCCATGGACGCGTTGGACACATTTCTGGTGAATCGGGACAATAAGCTGGTTCAACTGCTCACTCCGCCATTCGACAAGTCGGAAATGGAGCCGGGCTACATCAAAGGCTATGTGCCGGGCGTGAGAGAAAACGGTGGACAATACACGCACGCCGCCATCTGGGCAGGCATGGCGTTCGCCAAGCTTCGAGACCGAAGGCTCGCCTGGGATATCCTGAATATCATCAACCCCATCAACCATGCCCGGACACCGGCCCAAGTGGATATCTACAAAGTGGAACCTTACGTGGTCGCCTCCGATATCTATGCCGTCGATCCACATGTCGGGCGCGGCGGTTGGACCTGGCTTTCCGGTTCCGCTGCCTGGCTGTACCGGTTTATTGTGGAATCGCTTCTGGGCCTGACACTTCAACAAGGGAAGCTCGGCTTTTCACCCTGTCTGCCCGCACAGTGGAAAGAATTCAAAATGTTTTACCGGCACATGAATACAGGCTACCGTATTGTCATCCGTCAAAGTGCAGGTGAGATGGACGCTACCGTCATCACGCTGGACGGTACGGTTCTGCCCGGAGCGGAAATTCCACTTGTAAACGATGGGGAGGAACACGCCGTTGAGATTTCTGTAAGCTTTCAGGATAGAGAAGATGATGAAGTACAATCCGGACAATAACTATGAAACGATTTATCGAGGATCACACCCGCGAACATTTTGATGTGATTGTGATAGGCGGCGGCATTACCGGCGCGTCGGTGGCGTACGAGGCTGCGACACGCGGATTGAAGGTGTTGCTGCTGGAAAAAAATGATTTCTCCTGGGCCACATCGTCTGCCACTTCCAAACTGATCCATGGCGGTTTGAGATATCTGGCCAATGGCGAAATCCGGCTGGTCCGCGAATCGTTACGCGAGCGCCGTGTGCTGGAAAACATCGCTCCCAATTTCGTATATCCGATGCCCATGATGATGACGCATTATGATAAACCCCTCAAGAACAACAAATGGATCGTCAAGGCAGGCATGCTTTTGTATGACCTGCTTTCCTACGACAAAGGTTTTACCTGGGATCCCGATAAAAAAATACCCTGGCATCAAACCATCTCTAAAAATGCCGTTTTAAAGCGCGAACCGAATGTGCGGCCAAAAGGCCTCACCGGCGCCTCCATTTTTTATGATTGCGCCAGCATCTTTCCGGAAAGACTCACACTGGCTTTCATCAAATCCGCCGCCGCTTACGGCGCCTGTGTATCGAACTATGCGCGCGTGGAAGGTTTTCTTATCGATGCAAACCATCACGTCACCGGTGTGCGTGTGATGGATCTTCTAAAGAACAGGCCCCATGACATAACCGGCTCGGTAACAGTCAACTGCGCCGGCCCCTGGGCGGACATCCTGCTGGGCCATTCCGCGTCAGATTATAACGGTTGCAGTGTATTGCGCCGTTCCGAAGGCATTCATATCATCACACAGAAAAAGCTAATATCCGGAAAATACCTGGTGGGAGCCATGACGCCGGAAGGACGTCATTTTTTTCTCATCCCCTGGCGCAAGCATACGTTGATCGGCACCACGGACAAGCCTTTTGTCGGCAATCCTGATGATTACCATGTTACCAAAATCAGCATTCTGGAACTCCTTGACGATGTCAACCGTTCCTTCGGAGACGGCACACTGTCTTTTGCCGATGTGTTGCATACCTATGGCGGTCTGAGACCCCTGGTGGAAGATCAGACCAAAGATACATACGCCTCTTCCCGACGCTATGAAATGCACGACAACCTGGAAAACGGACTCAACGGCCTCATCACGGTTGAAGGGGGTAAATACACGACCAGCCGCAATCTGGCGGAAAAATGCCTGGAAATGGTTTGTGCGAAGCTGGGCAAAGCGGCCGGCAGAAGCATCACGACAAAAAACTATCTTAAAGGATCCGAGATCAGGGATTTAAACTTTTTTATATCGGATGCGATGGCCCGACATAAAGATTTCAGCCCCGCAACCATGGATTATCTTTCGCGTCACTACGGGACGCAATATCCCGACGTCATTGCGCTTGCACACACGGACAAGGCGCTGGCCGAGACCCTGAATAAAGACGGCGAAATCCTCGCGCAGGTCGTTTATGCCGTGCGTCAGGAAATGGCGAGGACATTATCCGACGTCGTTTTGCGCCGCACCGGCATCGCCACACTCGGAAATCCCGGCGAAGCCGTTTTGCGTAAAGTGTCGGCCATCGTTGCAAACGAGCTCCACTGGAGCAGAAATCAGACAGAAGAAGAGATTTCTTCGACTATTGATCTTCTCCGGATTCCCGAGGCGTAGAAACGATTTGCCGCAAAAATATTTCCATATCGGACCGTCACATGATAAGTGAGCGCTGAAGGAGGACGCTGTGATGAAATCAAAATCCTTCCGGCCGGACTGGACGGAAAATGCTCCCGAACCGGGAACGTACCGCTCCATTTTTAAATACGGGGACGCTCGGCGTTTCAAGCATCCGAGCGATGCCTGGTATGCGATGATCAAGCGGGATTTTCATTTGACCGATGCGGATTTTATAAGCAAATTCCATGAAGGACGCAATCCGGTTGTGCTTAACCGTCCCGGATCGCTCAAGCCTCATCAGATCGAGGCCATCGAGGCCATCGCAGGCAGTGACAATGTCGCGAAAGACGATTACAGCCGCGTCCGGTACGCCTCAGGCAAAACCACCGAAGAAATGCTGGAATTACGCCTGGGCATCATCCACGAAGTGGCGGACGTGGTTGTGCATCCGCAAGACAAGCACGTTGTGCGCAAACTCGTGGCCTATTGCGACGGCGAACGGATTCCCATCTCGGTTTTCAGCGCGGGTTCTTCTGTGAATTTCGGCTGCCGTCCGGTTCAGGGCGGCATTTCGCTGGTGGTCAGCACTCACATGAACCGGCTTTTGGAAATCAACGAACACAATCAGACAGCCCGTGTGCAACCGGGCATGTTCGGGCCCGCCTACGAGGAGGCCCTCAACCAGGCACCCGAACGCTTTAAAACGAAACATCGCTATACAGGCGGTCACTTCCCCCAGTCGTTCGAATATTCCACGGTGGGCGGCTGGGTTGTCACGCTCGGTTCCGGACAAGCCTCCACCTATTACGGAGATGCCTACGATATCGTGTTCAGCCAGGAGTACGTGACGCCTGCCGGCACATTCAAAACACTGGACTACCCGGCCACCGCCACCGGACCGAAGGTCCACGACATCATGAAAGGGTCGGAAGGCGCGTTCGGGATTCTCGTTGAAGTGACCATGAAAATTTTCCGCCATCAGCCTCAAAACCGCACACGCTTCAGTTTCATGTATCCCACCTGGGAGGCGGCCGTCAATGCCAGCCGTGAAATCATGCAATCCCAATTCGGCAAACCTGCCATTTATCGTATTTCCGATCCCGAGGAAACGGAGCGGGGGTTGAAACTCTACGGGGTGCCGTCTGTCGTGGACAAGTTTCTGACCCTTCGGGGATGCAAACCCATGCAGCGCTGTCTGTGTCTGGGCAACGCAGAAGGAGACCCGGACTATACCCGCCTGGTGTCCCGCAAAATCAAGACAATTGCCCGACGCTTCGGCGCCGTTTCACTGGGCGGTTATGCCACACGTAAATGGGAACGAACCCGCTATACAGAACCGTTCATGCGGGAAGATCTGGGCGACTACGGCATTTTAATCGACACCCTGGAAGCCTCGGTAACCTGGGACAACCTCCACCGTCTGCACGAAGGCGTGCGCGCCTACATCACAACCCGTCCGGAAACCATGTGCATGACTCACGCTTCGCACTTTTATCCGCAGGGCACCAACCTCTATTTCATCTTCATTGCCCGTATCCGGGACCCTGACGAATTTCGTGTTTTTCAAAGGGGCATCATAGACAGCATTCAGAAGTACGGTGGATCGCTCAGCCACCATCACGGTGTGGGCCGCATGATCGCTCCCTGGATGGAAACCCACCTGGGAGCGGAACAGATGGCCGTTTTGCGCGCACTCAAGAATCACTTTGATCCGCACAATATCATGAACCCCGGTGGCCAGCTGGGCCTTGATCAGCATGCCGCAAAATAAAAAGGGCGACTGCATTTTGAAAGATAAGAAATATATCATCGCAATCGATTCCGGAACACAAAGCATCCGCGCCGTGCTTTTTGATTTACAGGGCAATGAAATAGCGCTGGCGCGCGCCGACTACGAGCCTTATTTCTCAGATGCGCCCGGCTGGGCGGAGCAGAACACACAGGACTACTGGGAAAAACTTTGTTTTGTCTGCCAAACCCTCATGGGCCGGATCGCCATTGATCCCGGCCAGATCGGCGGAATCGGTCTGACCAGTCAACGCAATACCGTTATCCCCATGGATGCAAACGGCAACGCCCTGCGTCCGGGAATCATCTGGCTGGATCAACGCACCGTGCAAAACGCGCCTCCCCTGGGAAAGGCATTAAGTCTGGTACTCAAATTCGCCGGTCTGCTGGATGCCATCCGCTACGCGCAGAAAAATTCCAAGTTCCTGTGGCTTAAACAGCACGAACCGGAGATTTATGAAAGAACATACAAGTTTGTACAGGCCACCGGTTTTTTCGTGCGCAAACTCACAGGAGAATTCCGCGATTCGACCGGCATGATGGCCGGCATCTGGCCTTTCGACTACAAGGCCATGCGCTGGTACGGTGCGGCGTTTCAATTTATCTACAACATCTTCGGCATTGAGCGAAAGCACTGCGTTGAACTTTTTTCGCCGGACCGGGTTTTGGGCCATATTACCGCCCGGGCCGCGCAGGAAACAGGCTTGCCGGAAGGACTGCCTGTCGTGGTCGGCGCCGGAGACAAACAGTGCGAACTGCTCGGCGCCGGCGCCATAGACCCGCACATCGCCGTGATCAGTTTCGGCACCGCCACCGCCATGGAAATCATTACGCACAAATACATCAAGGACGCGCAATTGCGTTTTTTCACCTGGCCTGCCGCCCTGCCCAAAGCCTGGGATATCGAAATGTTTATCTACCGCGGCTTCTGGATGGTTACCTGGTTCAAACAGGAGTTCGGCATGCGCGAAGCCCTGGAGGCCAAAAAACGCGGCGTCGCGCCTGAAGTCGTTTTAGATGAGGTGATTCGCGACATCCCGCCAGGTTCCCTGGGTCTCATGCTGCAACCCTACTGGTCGCCTTCAGTAAGCAATCAATACACCAAAGGATCGATTATCGGATTCGGCGACATTCATACCCGGGCACACATTTACCGGGCGATCCTCGAAGGAATCGGTTTTGAACTCAGGCGGCTTCAGGAAATCGTTCAGGACAAAACCGGCATTGAGATCCGGGAAATCCGTGTCGGCGGGGGCGGTTCGCGTAGTGATGTGGCGGTTCAAATCGCGGCAGACATGTTTAATCTGCCCGTATCGCGCATGGGCACATCCGAGATATCCTCACTGGGCGCCGCCATTGACGCGGCGGTCGGAACGGGCCTGTACGCCACTTTTGATGAAGCGGTGGCCGCCATGGTCCGCAAGGGCAAAACTTTTTATCCCCATCCGCTGCATCACCGAATCTATTCGCAATTATTCAACGAAGTTTACAAAAAAACGTTTAAGGTGATGGAGCCGACCTATCGCAAAATTGCCAAAATCACCGGATATCCGTCGGAAACATGAAAGGCGGCGGAGCAAATATTAAAAGCTGGACAGTTTTCTGTTAATACGATTTAGAGATCTCAATCTTTTTGATGTGAGGTGCTTCATGGATATACATACACTGGCCGGACAGCCGGCACCGCGAGCTTTACTGGCCAATATCCCGCGACTGATGGCTGCCTATTATACCCATCAACCGGACATAAATGATCCGTCCCAAAGAGTGTCCTTCGGCACATCGGGTCACCGGGGTTCTTCGATTAAAAACAGCTTCAATGAAATCCACATTGCCGCCATCTGTCAGGCCATCTGCGAATACCGCAAACATGAGAACATAACCGGTCCTCTCTTTATCGGCATGGACACCCATGCTCTCTCAGAGGCGGCCCTGATAACCGCCATTGAAGTTTTTGCCGCCCGCAAGGTCACGGTCATGATCCAGGAGGGTCTTCGCTATACACCCACGCCGGTAATTTCCCATGCTATCCTGACGTATAACCGGGGCAGAGAAAAGGGGTTGGCCGACGGTGTTGTGATCACCCCTTCGCATAACCCGCCCGAAGACGGAGGATTCAAATACAACCCGCCTCATGGCGGACCGGCGGACACCGTCACCACCAGGATCATTGAAGACCGCGCCAATATCATTTGCGCGGGCGGTCTGGAAAAAATAAAACGGATGCCTTTTGAAAAGGCCTGCCATACGGAATTCGTTCACCCCTACGATTATATCACGCCCTACGTGAATGATCTTGCAAACGTCATCGATATGCCCGGCATCGCAGCGGCAAATCTCAACATCGGCGTGGACCCGCTGGGCGGCGCAACCCTGGACTTCTGGGATCCGATCGCAAACCGTTACGGCTTATCCATCAATGTGGTCAACCGGGTGGTCGATCCGACTTTTTCTTTTATGCCTCTGGATCACGACGGTAAGATCCGGATGGACTGCTCGTCTCGTTTTGCCATGGCGGGCCTGATCCGCCTGAAGGACCGCTTCGATATCGCGTTTGGCAACGATACGGACGGGGATCGCCACGGGATCGTGACGAGGGAAGCGGGACTCATGAATCCGAACCATTATCTGGCAACCGCCATTGCCTATCTGTTCCGGCACCGTCCCGGATGGCACAAGGATGCCGCTATCGGAAAGACGCTGGTATCCACCTCCATGATCGACCGTGTGGCAGCCCACCTGCAAAGGCCGCTTTCCGAAGTGCCGGTAGGATTCAAATGGTTTGTCGACGGCCTGCAGGAGGGTTCGTGCGGGTTCGGCGGCGAAGAAAGCGCCGGCGCCTCTTTCCTGAAACACGACGGCACGGTCTGGTCAACCGACAAAGACGGCATCATCATGGATCTGCTGGCCTGCGAAATGATGGCCGTCACCAAGAAGGACCCTGCCTTGCTCTATGGCGAACTCGAAGCACAATTCGGTGCGTCCTCCTATGTGCGTATTGATGCGCCCGCCACGCCCGCTCAGAAAGCGGCCTTCAAACGATTTCAACCGGAAATGATCACTGCGAAGAATCTGGCCGGTGAACCGATCACGAAGATTCTGACACGCGCACCGGCCAACAATGCCGACATCGGCGGTCTGAAGATTGTCACGGCCAACGGCTGGTTTGCCGCCCGCCCGTCGGGCACGGAGGATATTTACAAAATTTACGCGGAGAGTTTTCTGGGCGATCAGCATCTGAAGCAAATTGAGCTCGAAGCCGTCACCATCGTGGACAAAGCATTCCAGATGGCATCTGATGGCCGTCTCTGACACACGCCTGATGCGCGCGGTACCCGGAAAGACAAAGAATCAGATTACAGCTCTAAGGTCATAACGCCCCGGATCCATTCACAACGGCTCCGGGCGTTCTGAAAAGAATTTTCATGTCCAGCCAGAGACTCCACTCACGGATATATTTTAAATCGAGGCGCACCATCTCATCGAAGGTGGTCCGGCTTCTGCCCGCAACCTGCCATAAACCGGTAATGCCGGGCATACAGGACAAAAGCCGTCGCCGATGCCAGAGGTCGTATAATTCACATTCGTAAGGAATGGGCGGTCGGGGACCGACCAACGACATATCGCCTTTGAGTACGTTGATCAGCTGCGGTAGTTCATCAAGACTCGTCCTGCGCAGAATCCGGCCGACCATTGTGATCCTCGAATCGTTCATGAGTTTGTACACACCGGGTTCTACAGCGGCGTTTTTCTGGTCACAAATAAATTTTTTGACATAATTTTGATGTTGCGCCGAATCGCAGTTCGTTTTCATAGTCCGGAACTTTAACATATTAAACGTCTTGCCGTTGAGACCGACTCTTTCTTGCCTGTAAAACACAGGTCCACGGGACGTGGCTTTAATCGCCGCGGCAATCGCCAGAAAAAGGGGCGTCAGAAAGACCAGACCGATCGCGCTTCCGGCCACATCCATCATTTTTTTCACAGCCAGGGAGATACGCCTGCCCGGACGCCGCTGGATCACATCCGGATACAGACAGACATTAAAGGTTCCCTCATCGCACGCAACGTCTTCGGTTTCCGGAAAATGGTGAAAGGAAATATCCATTTTTTCAATCAACTCCGCATCCATCCTTTCGGACAGGCGATCGCAAATATTTTGAATAAACGGCGCACCGGTTGACGGTTCCTGTGCAAGCACTTCCGTAAATAGAATCCCGATGGTCTGACCCTTATGATACCAGCCCCGGACATCAATCTCACGAAGAGATCTTATCAGGGCAAGCTGGATACCGAAAAGAGCTTCTTCGGGACGATACAGGCCTCGAAATCTGGAGACATCAATCAACAAAAGAAGAAAGGGTTTTTTTGAACGCTCGGTGCGCATTCTTTCCACCCGGAGTATATGACGGAAATCTTTTTCATCATAGAAACCGGGGTTTTGTTGCTCGTAGCGCACCGTCTGATTCATCAGATCGCCGAAAATAACTGCTTTTCTTTTATACGGGACCTGCAAGGGAAGATTCATCGGATTTTTCTCCTTTCGCTGTGACTGTCCGTCTTTGCCAGACCAAGAGAATATTGCTTTTTGTGAACCCTGCGGCTGTGGCATACAGATATGATGACAACTAATGCACCGCCTGTGCTCACGAGAACCGCCCCGAAGGCGTTTCGGCCTCGCCGTTATTTTAATGCCCCATGGATTTCTCCGCTTTCCCGATATCCTCCTGTTTTTTTCCGGACATCTGTTCAATTCTGCCTTCGGCTTCCAATTCACCGCTGTGTATGATCTTGCCGGTCACTTCTTTAATCTTTCCGGTCACCCTGCGTAATTTTCCCTTCGCCCGGTCTTTTGTGCTTTCTTTCATGTTCTTCTCCTTTCCTCATTTTTTGCCCGAGATAGTCCGGTCTTATTTCGATCAGCCGATCCGACCGTTTGCGAGGCATACATGGCCTTCTCGCATTCCGGACAAACCCCGTGTGTGAATTTTACGTCCGAATGATCGCTGATATACTGTTCCAGCTTCCGCCAATACCCCGCGTCATCGCGGATTTTCTTGCAGGAAGCGCAAATGGGCAACAGCCCGCTCAACGTCCTGACACTGGTCAACGCCTCCCTGAGTTTTGCAATCAACGCCATCCGTTCGTCTTCCTCCCGGCTGCGCCGCGTCATATCGCGAATATTACACTGAATCATCTTCTTGTCTCGAATCTGACAGGCACGACTGATAAGATCCACATGGATCTTGCGTCCGTCATTCGTTTGAAGCGGCAAGTCCTCATAGCGTATATTTTTTTTTACCTGCACTTCTTCAAAAGGACTCCGGCCTCCCCGACTGCCTTCAAACATGACGAGATCATCGAGCTTTTTGCCAAGAATCTCCTCTTCGTCACAACCGAACATAATTGTTAACAATGGATTCACATCCGTAATTTTCC
This sequence comes from Smithellaceae bacterium, assembly GCA_046484315.1. Taxonomy (GTDB): domain Bacteria; phylum Desulfobacterota; class Syntrophia; order Syntrophales; family Smithellaceae; genus UBA8904. The sequence continues at coordinate 11,119 of JAWOJC010000060.1, forward strand.
CGGTTTGGGCATCAAGAACGATAATCGCATCCGGCGACGTCTCGAAAAGAATCCTGTAACGTTCTTCGGAACTCAGACGCGCAATGAGTGGCCATCTGCGTTCGCCTGATACACGCCTGTCGATTTCCAACATCCCACATTCCCCCTTTTTAAGACTTGTTTCCCCTTAAAACCTGCCAAGCCGTCCCGGATACAAACCGGCATGGACATTGATCTCATGAGGCGAACGCAGCAGGTTAACCGTCCCCCGGATCACGCGGTAATGCTCTGAAGACAAATGACCTTTGAAGCTTTCATCACTGTCCCATTGTTCAAGAAGTGCAAAGGCATTTTCATCCTCCACACGCCTGTAAAAATCGCACCCCCTGCATCCCGGATCTGCTTCTATGGATCGAACCAGCGAGGCAAGGGTCTGTGAAAGCTCCTTGTTTTTTTCAGGCAGAACATTCATTTTTATCGTTACAAGAATCATGAACGGGGCGAATGCAAAGGGTCTGCCAAAATCCGGAAATAGTGCCTTTCAAAATCGCTCTTTAATTTCCGATAGCTGGATTGACGGCACGAACAAGAAACGGGAAGTCCTCCGGATTTAACCTCGATATGTAACGGAACTTCGGTATTTCGAGGAATGCTTTGAAAAAAAGGTAAGAATCAAGACGGGTTCTTGATTTTAGGTCTCACGATGCCGAGTTTCATGCTTCAGAGCCCATGGCAGCGCGATCCAGATCCTCGCGCCTTACTGCGTTGATCTTGACACACGGTTTCGGCTCGACTTGTGGTGGCCGCTCCAAATTAAAGTCCAAGCCCCAATTCACTCCGCCCGGCCCATGGCGTCGGCGCCGTCGGTCGGACGCAACCGAAAGACGAACAGAGTGTTGAGTCCCTGCGGCACCTTGCAAGCACCGGTGCGGAAGCAGGGCGGACCGGGTGGGCGTGACAGCGAGGGCTGGACATTGCTTATACGCATTGCGAACGAATGTGCGCTAATCTTCGCAAAATTCGTGACCGATGCCTTAACGCGCATCGCCGCTATTAATCCGCCTCTCGCCCGAGACAAGGCGGTTGGCGTAGCGCTCGCCAAGCGCATCGACAAGCCCTCGTTCCTGGGTCGCGGTCAGACCGTCTGCGAGCGGGAAAACCTCCGAACGGTTAACGGCGATTCGTTGCGGGTCACGTTCGGCGACGATCTCGGCGATGCGCGCCCCCGTCGTGCGGAAACCACGCGCGCGGGTAGATATCGCCGCCATGCCGTGCACCGGTCTGCGGATCGCGCGACGCGACCGCGTGGAAAGTCGCCGACAGGCGCTCGACCTCGGCGCCTGGTTCGGGCTGGTGCAATATCAGCACGGTACGCCGGCGCGCGGACATCGACGTCGCCGGCAGCAATGTCTCGACCACCGGGTCCTCAACATACTCACGTGCGATCAGGATCCACATGTCGACGCCGGTGCGCTCCATCAGTGTCGGCAGCAGCGTTTCCAAACGCTTCACGAGCCAATCGTCGCAAAGGTCGGACTGTGCGCGAAGGCTCAGGATGTCCGGAACGACCGGGTCGGCGTGCAGCTTGCCGGGTACCGTACCCGTCGCGAGCAGCGTCGCGGCCACAAGAACAACAACAAGCCTTCGCATTGGCATCGTCTCCTAGTGTTGAGGAAGACCAATAACGTACAGCAGAGCTCGCGAGACAGGGTAGAAAAATGTACGTTATTGCAAATATCGTTCGCATGGAGA
>JAWOJC010000106.1:0-17359 GCA_046484315.1 Smithellaceae bacterium
TTGTGAAGAAACATGGTATAACTTTCGGAGTCGGCCTTCTTGCGGGTCTTTTCGGCGGGCTGATCGGCCTGGGCGGTGGGCTGATCATGATCCCGATGCTGGTGGGTTTGCTCAAACTGGACCAGTGTCGTGCGCACGGCACAAGTCTGGCTGTGCTGATTTTTACCGGCATCAGTGGTGCGGTGACATACGGGTATCATGGGGATGTGAATCTGACCTCGGCTATGGCCCTGGCCTTTCCCGCCGTGATTACGGCTGCCGCAGGCGCGCGTTTCGCCGATCAACTGCCCGACTGGAAACTGAAAAGAGCCTTTGGCCTATTTCTGATCTGCTGCTCAGCCCTTTTACTGTTGCGACCTCTTTTTTCCGGGATGAGCGGCGGGCTGCCTCTGTATGTCCTGATCGCCGCGATGATCCTGACGGGCGCCTTCACAGGATTTCTTTCCGGCCTGATGGGTGTGGGTGGCGGGACGGTCATGGTGCCGGCGATGATTCTGCTTGCCGGTTTTTCCCAGCACCTCGCACAGGGCACTGCGCTTCTGGCCATGGTTCCGACCGGCTGCGTCGGCGCCTATGCGCACTGGCGGCTGAATAACGTCGCCGGGGATTTGCTTTTCGGCATGGTTCCGGGGATTCTCATCGGTACGTTCCTCGGTGGCAGCATCGCTCAGATCGTTCCGGAAGACCCCCTGCGCTGGCTGTTTGTCGTGGTCGCGGTCTACATGGGTTGGCGCTATGTCCGGGCTGTGAAGCCGGAACCCTGCGGTGATGAACGGCCATAGGAGCCGGCTATGCGGATTTGTAAGTTTCCCGATGACGGTTTCGTCACCATCCGGCACCGATAGCCGATTAACCCATGCGGCTGAATGATCTTCTGGAATTTTGTTCGCCTTTTCCCGAGGGACGCAGATCCACCGCGCAGGATTTTTACAATTGCCTTGACTCTTTTCGGCTGTTTTAATACAATGCCGGACACAACGCCAGCGTGGATGCAGATGCAGCTAACCTTGAGCGGACCGTGGTTGCGTGGTGATCCTGATGGACATGAAACGCGATTACTATGAAGATGTCGAGCTCTTCAAAAGCGGAACAGTTCTCGTCTGGACGATCATTTTTCTTTTATTTCTTTTTACCCTGCCCCTGTATTTACCATCATATAATATCTATCTGATCAATATCATTCTGGTCCATGTCATTATGGCCGTGGGTCTCAATATTCTGGTGGGATACACAGGACAGATATCTCTGGGGCACGCGGGTTTTTTTGCCATCGGCGCTTACGGCACCTCGTTGCTGATGATCCATTTGGGCCTCCCTTTTCTTCCTGCCATCATCATCGCCGCGCTCATCGCCGCTTTTTTCGGCTTTATCATCGGGCTGCCCGCCCTGAGGCTTGAAGGCCCTTATCTGGCCATTGCCACGCTTGGTTTCGGTTTGGCTATTATGCATGTCATCGGCCGCTGGGATGTATTTGGCGGGCGTATGGGCATTTCCGCGCCGCCTCTGGACATGGGATTTCCCGGCACGGCTGCAAGCTGGGTGATCACGGGCGACAAACCGATGTATTATCTTATTTTGATCATTGCGATTGTGCTGGTGATCGGTGCGCGCAATCTAATGAAGACGCGCATGGGCCGGGCGTTTATCGCGATTCGCGACGACGACATTGCGGCCGAGGTCATGGGCGTGAATCTGACTATCTACAAGACGACGGCATTCGCTTTGAGCGCCTTTTACGCGGGCATTGCCGGTGGCCTCTACGGATTCGTCGTCAGTTTCTTTGATCCCTTTACTTTTAACCTGATTCTTTCCATCATTTTCCTGGTCATGGTGGTGGTCGGCGGGTTGGGTTCGGTTCTGGGCGCTATTCTGGGCGCCGTCCTCATCACGTATCTCCAATTTGATCTTTTGAAAAACGTCGAAAATCTGCCTTATCTGGGCAGCGTTTTGGTGGCGATATCCAAACAGTGGTTCACGGTGATCGGGCTGGCCAATATCGGCAGCATTGCCCTGGGTCTCATCATGATTGCGATTGTGATTTTTGAACCGCTGGGCATGTTTGGCATCTGGATCCGGATTAAGAAATACTGGAAAACCTGGCCTTTCTAAAGGCCGCCAACGCAAGGGTGCGTGTCATGTTTGAGATGCTGCTGATTGAAGGAATTGCCATCGGCGCCTGCTACGGACTTTTCGGTGTGGCCGTTGCCATTATTTACAAAACATCCGACGTGGTGAACTTCGCGCAGGGCGAAATGGGCATGGTGGCTACTTTTGTCGCCTACCATGTCCTGATGGTTTACGGTCTGCCCTTCTGGGCTGCTTTTCCCATCACGTTAATGTTCGCGATTGTGATGGGCATGGCGATTGAGTTTTGCTTTCTGCGTCCCGCCAAGAATCCGACCGTATTGGGGCTGCTTATTATCACGCTCGGTGTGGAAATGCTGCTGATGGGATTGGCCGGCTGGAAATGGGGCGCCGAGCAGAAGGATTTTCCCTTTCTGCTTTCCGTTCATAAATCTTATGAGCTTCTGCCCGGCGTTTTCGTCAATCAGTGGACGATTGGTGTGTTTTTGCTGACGATCACCATCATGGTTCTTCTTTTCTTCTTTTTCAGATATTCCAAACTGGGTATTGCGATGCGGGCGACGCAGCAGAATGTCAACGCGGCCAAAATCATGGGCATCAAGGTAGAACGTGTATTTTCCATTACCTGGGCGATGAGCTCGCTGATCGGCGCGATCGCCGCCATGTTCTTCGCGGCCCGGTCGGTTCTCGACCCGATTTTCATGATGGAGCCTTTTATGCGGGCTTTCGCGGCGGCGGTGCTGGGAGGGCTTACCAGCATTCCGGGCGTTGTCGTCGGTGGTCTCATCCTGGGTATTCTCGAGAACTTTTTCGGTTATGTCTGGCCGGAATGGAAACCGATTGTCGCGTTTGTCGTCATCATTGTCATTATCACGGTTCGTCCCAGCGGCCTGTTTGCGAAACACTATGTGAAAAAAGTTTAGCAAGGCTGATGGCTGCCCACGGATCGGATGGCTGCGTCTTTCAGAGAGGAATCCATGAAGCGCAAGTTTAAAATTATCCTGACGGCTGCAGGGGCGCTGATCACCGCCAGCCTGCTCATCTGGAGCGCCGCCGGCAGTATTGAGATGTTTCTGGAAAGAGACGCTATCACAAGTGCGGCTGAAGGCTATCTGGAAGCGGAAGCGCAAAGAGATTTGGCCCGCATTTACGCGCTTTTGCCGCCTTCTTCCGAATACAGGCAAACGCATGACTACGAGGCGTTTTGCAAAGACGTTGCCGCTGAGCCTCCCGTTGTCCTCCGGACGTATCGCATCATCGGAATTGAAGGACTCAGAAAAAACGAAGATCCGGCGGCCCATCCGGCGGTGGAAAAGCGGGTTTCCGTAGAGGTGGAAGTGACGTTTGAACACTCGGGTGACGATACTGTGTTCAACTATATTTTTACTTTTCAGAAAGAAAAAGGACGCTGGTACAAGGGATAAAACGAAGGAAGGGAAATAGTTATCCAATCATGACAGGTTTCATAGATCAGAAGGAGGATATTATGAAAAAAGTATGGGTGGTTGCGATTGTATTGTGTTCACTGATGATGATTCCGATGCTCGCGGGCGCCGCCCGCCCGGGCTTTGACGACAAGGAAATACGGATCGCGCAGTGGGGTCCGCAGACAGGGCCGGCCGCACCCTGGGGCTCGGTGGCGCGCGGCAGCGACCTCCTGTTTAAGATCATCAATGATGAGGGCGGCATTCATGGCCGCAAAATCAAATACTTTATCCGCGATGATCAGTACAATCCGGCCCAGACCCGCGCCGTGGTCAAGGAGCTTGTCGAACGGCAGGGCGTTTTCGCCTTTGTCGGCGGAGTCAGCGCCGCGTCCGGCATGGCCGTGAAGGATTATCTGGCCCAAAACAAGATTATCTGGGTTGGTCCGTCCACGGCCATAGTGGAATATGTGTTTCCGGTCAATCCCTACCTTTTCGCAATCTATCCTCTGTATGAAGATGAAGCAAGCATCCTGACCCGATACGCGGTGGAAAAACTCAAATTCAAAAAAATTGCGTTTTTGTATCAGAACGACGCCTATGGAAAAAGCGGGCTCACGGGCGCAAAAGCGCGCATGGACGCGCTCAAAATGAAACTGGTGGAAGAAGTGTCCGTTGAGCCGGGTGAGAAGGATCTTTCTTCGCAAATTCTAAGAATCAAAAACTCGGGTGCGGACGCCGTCATTATGTGGGTCAATCCCACCTCCGCGGCCATTACCCTAAAGACGGCCGCCACGGTAGGTTTCAAGCCGCAGTGGATTTCGTCCAATACCCTTTCGGATTATCCCCTGATGAACATGATTACCGGCGGACTCTGGGAAGGTGTCATCACGGGTGCGTTTGCCCTGGCGCCCGATTCCACGACAGCGGTGATGACAAAGTATCGTGATGCCGCTAAAAAATACGCGCCGGAGGAACGGTGGGGCACCTTCTACATGGCGGGCATCCTTTATGCCGAGCCGCTGGTCGAAGCGATTCGCCGCGTGGGTCCAAAACTCAGCACGGAAGGGGTCTTAAAGGAACTCAACGCCATGAAAAACTTTCAGGGGATCGGTCCGGTGATCAGTTGGGCTTCGGATGTGCATCAGGGGACGGATTCCGTGATGATCCAGCAATGCGGACCCAACTCGACTTACATCACATTGCAGGACTGGACATCCAACGAATTGGCGACTTGGAAGAAGAAATAAACGTGTCCGGGCGGGCGGACCTCCAGTCCGGCCCGCCCCGGACGACGCACCGCTAACAGGGACAGGATCATGGCGCATTTCAAAGTCGATCATTTAAGCATCTCCTTCGGGGGCATCAAGGCGGTCAGCGATGTCAGCTTCGAGGTCGGGGCCAATAAGATATTTTCAATCATCGGCCCCAATGGCAGCGGTAAGACCACCATTTTCAATATGATCAGCGGCATTTACAAGCCCGGTGAAGGCGACATCCTGCTTGAGCAGGAAAATCTGGTCGGCTTACGGCCGGATGCCATCGCCCGCCGCGGTGTGGCGCGGACATTTCAAAACATTCAGCTCTTCGGCAACGCCACCGTGATGGACAATTTGATGCTGGACCGCCATATTCATATGAAAACAGGTATTCTGGGCGGCGCGTTTCTGTGGGGACGGGGCTCGCGCGCCGCGCGCGAGGAGGTGTATCACCGCGAAATCGTCGAGCGCATTATTGACTTTCTGGATCTTCAGTCCCTGCGCGATTCCTTCGTTTCCAATCTTCCCTACGGCAAGCGCAAGCTGGTTGAACTCGGCCGCGCGCTGGCGCTGGAACCGAAAGTTCTGCTTTTGGACGAACCTTCGGCCGGTATGAATACGGAGGAGAAAGACGATCTGCGCATCTGGATCAAGGATATTCAGGAAGACTACGATGTGACCATTTTGCTCATCGAGCATGACATGAATATGGTGATGGGCATTTCAGACCGCATCCTGGCCATCAACCAGGGGATTAAGATTATTGAAGGCACACCTCAGGAAGTGCAAAAAAATCCGGACGTGATCGCCGCGTACCTGGGGGAGGAGGACTGATGCTTTCGATTAAAAACGTTGAAACCTGGTACGACCTCATTCGCGCACTGCACGGCATCTCCTTTGAAATCAAACAGGGCGATATTGTGGCGCTTCTGGGCAGCAACGGTGCGGGCAAAACCACCACGCTTAAAACCATCATGCGCCTTTTGGAAGATGATCAGCCGGAAAAAGGAACGATTGAATTCCTGGGGAAAAGAATCGACCGCATGGATACGGATGAAATCGTCCGTCTGGGTATCAGCTATGTGCCGGAGGGTCGCGAGGTTTTTCCCGAACTCACGGTTATGGAAAACATTTTAATGGGGGCCTACACGCGCCGGGACCGCAAGGGCATTCAGGAAGATATTCAGACTATTTTAAAACAGTTTCCCATTTTAAGTGAACGCCGGAATCAACAGGCCGGTCATCTAAGCGGCGGAGAGCAGCAGATGCTGGCTATCGGCCGGGCGCTGATGAGCCGTCCCAAACTTCTGATGCTTGACGAACCGTCGCTGGGGCTTTCGCCGCTTCTGACGAAGGAAATTTTTAACGTCATCCGCAGGATCAATGAACAGGGCGTGACGATTCTGCTGGTAGAACAAAACGTCAATATGGCGCTGAAATATTCCCACTACGCGTTTTTGATGGAAAACGGCCGCATTGTCCGCGCGGACAAACCCGACGTGTTGCGCAACGACGACGATGTCAAAGAGTTTTATCTGGGTATTGCCACGGAAACCTCCGTCAAGGGATACAAGCGTTATCGCAGAAAGGTTCGTTTCAGGTGATCTCATGAATATCGACGAAATACAAACCCTGCCGCAGGCCCTGCGCATGATGGTGCACACACAGCCGGATCGGATCGCCATGCGCATGAAGGATTACGGCATCTGGCACGACATCACCTGGAAACAGTATTACGAAAGCGTCCGGAAAGTCGCCATGGGCCTTCACGCGTTGGGGGTTCATCGTGGTGATCACGTGGCGATTGTCGGTGAGAACAAGCCCGAATGGCTTTTTTCCGCGATGGGTGTGATGGCGCTGGGCGGCATTTTCGTGGGCGTTTACACGACCAATCCCGCAGCCGAGTGTGAATACGTCGTCGGTCATTCGGAGTCGATGGTTTTTTTCTGTGAGGACGAGGAGCAGTTTGACAAGGCGCTGGCGTTTCGTGAGCGGGCACCGAACCTGAAAAAATGCGTTGTCTGGGATATGGAAGGTCTTAAGCATTATGACGATGCCATGTTGATGAGTTTTGACGACCTGCTCGCGCTGGGCGTAACAACAGATCAGGAAAATCCTGATCTGTTCGATCATATTGTGGCCGAAGGTAAAGCCTCTGAAACCGCGTCGATTATTTATACCTCCGGTACCACCGGGCCGCCCAAGGGCGCTATGATCGGACATGCCAATTATTTGTGGATTGCCAGGCAGACCGAGAAAATCACGAAGATGAGCAATCGTGATGAGACCATTTCCTTTCTGCCTCTCAATCACGTCTATGAACAGATCTTTGATCTGATGATGCACCTGCGGGCCGGACATATTGTCAACTTCACGGAAAATACCGATACGGTCATGAATGATTTGCGTGACGTTTCGCCCACGCTGTTTCATGCTGTGCCGCGCATCTGGGAAAAGTATCATTCCGCTATCGTTTTGAAAATGGCGGACGCCACCTGGCTGAAGCGCACAGTCTTCAATCTCGCCTTCCGAATCGGATCAAAATACAACAGCTTTAAGCTCTCCGGCGAGCCCGTGCCCTGGTATCTTTACCTGGCCTATCAACTGGCCTATTTCAGCGTGTTTTGGAAACTCAAAGAGCGCCTGGGGTTTGATAAGGTTCGTCTGGGTTTTTCCGGCGCGGCGCCCATATCGCACGAAATTCTGAAATTCTTTCAAAGCATCGGCATCCCGATCCGCGAGGGCTACGGCCTGACCGAGACCACCGGTATCACCCACATTTCGGACGCGGAGCATTTCAAGCTGGGTACGGTGGGACGCAGTCTGCCGGACTCTGAGGTCCTGATCGCCGACGATGGAGAAATTCTGATCCGACACGGCGGTATTTTTCAAGGTTACTTCAAGGAGCCGGAAGCCACTGCCGCGGCGCTTGAGGGGGACTGGTTTCATACCGGCGATGTCGGGGTTGTAGACGATGAAGGGTATCTGAAAATCACCGACCGTAAAAAAGACCTGATCATCACCGCCGGCGGGAAAAACGTCGCGCCTCAGTATATCGAAAACCTGCTGAAGTTCTCGCCCTACATCACCGACGCGGTCGTTATCGGTGACCGGCGCAAGTACATTACGGCGCTCATCGTGATCGATGAGGAAAACGTGGTCAAATACGCGCAGGATCAGAAGGTTCAGTATACCACCTTTGCCAGCCTCACCCGCACGGAGGAAGTCATCAAACTGATTGCCGACGAGATTGACAAGGTCAACAAACAGATTGCCCGTGTGGAAAATATCCGCAAGTTCCGGCTGCTCGACAAAAAGCTCTATACGGAAGACGGAGAAGTCACCCCGACCATGAAGGTCAAACGCAAGTCCATCTCCGAGCAGTACAAGGACATCATTGAGGCGATGTATCAAGAAGGGGATTGAGTTTGCTCCCGCTTTTGTGACCTCTGAAAATCTCATTTTTCATGCACATACACCTGACGGGCGATTCTGCTTTCGCGCGATGGCGTGACCGCCGTGGTTGGCTTGCGTAAAAGAATGTCTGCCTGAAGGCTTGACGTGACCGGCGTATTAATGATAGAAGCGCTGCACACAAAGCTCAGGGGGTTAAAGTGATGATATCCAAAAGAATACCGGTCGCCATCATGTGCGGCCTCGTCTGTATGCTGATTTTGCAGGGCTGCACGTCTTTGCTGGTCGGTCTTTCCCGGTCGACGGAAAGACATAAATCGGGATTGTCCAAAAATGTTGTTGATGTGGGTGATCACCAAATTGCTTATCTCGACGGTGGAAAAGGAGAGGCCGTCATTTTGCTGCACGGATTCGGCGATAACAAGGACAGTTGGGTCAAGTTCGCCCGAAGACTGACCCAAACCCATCGCGTCATCATCCCCGATCTGCCGGGATTCGGCGAGAGTACCAAAAAGATGTCTGGAAGCTACGACATCGCCACGCAGGTAGCACGTCTTCATGAACTTGCAGGCAAGCTGGGTCTCGCAAAATTTCATATTGCCGGCAACTCCATGGGCGGGTTGATCGCCGGTGTTTACGCAGCTGATCATCCTGGCCGGATCTTAAGCCTCGGACTGATCGATACCGCCGGCATTCCCGATCGCGAACAAAGCGGGCTGGCTCGCGAACTGGCCCGCGGCGTCAATCCTCTGCTTGTGGAGAAACCGGAAGATTTTGACCGTCTTTTGAATTTTATGTTCGTGACGCCTCCCGCCATTGCGGCGCCGGTTAAAAAATATATCGCGCAATTGGCGGTGGTCAATCACGATTTTAACCAAAAGGTCTTCGATGCGTTGACACCGGCATACCAGTTGGAAGCTAGGCTGAAAGACATTAAAGCGCGAACACTCGTGATCTGGGGAGACACCGACCGCGTTTTCCCGGTTTCCAGCGCACGTGTGATTCAGGAGGGAATTGAAGGCGCGAAAGTGTTTATCATCAAAGACTGCGGCCATTTGCCCATGGTGGAAAAACCGGATGAATCGGCCGGGATTTATCTCGACTTTATCCTCAGCAGGCAGGCCGCGGCTGCTGCGACGATCTATTATCCTGAGCGGCAGGCGGCATGACCCGGCCGTTTTATCGCTATGAAATCACCGTCCCGAAAGAGGCGGAAGATCAGAACGGGCATGTCAACAATGTCGAGTACCTGCGCTGGATGCAGGATGCCGCGATGCAACATTCTCAGACCTGCGGATGCACGGCGAATACGAATGCCGTCGGCGCAACCTGGGTGGTGCGTCTGCATAAGATTGAATACTTGAAGCCCGCGTTTGCCGGTGATCGGGTGGTGGTGCTGACGTGGGTGTCAAACTTTCGTCGTGTGTTATCTTTGCGAAAATATAAAATCGTTCGTCCGGCGGACAACGCCGTGCTGGCTGAAGGGGAAACCGACTGGGTTTTTGTGGATGCCGAAAAAGGTACGCTCAGATCGATTCCCCAGACGGTTAAAGCCACATTTGAATTGCTTCCGGAAGACCAGGAAAGCACCGTGCTCGCCTGATAAAAACGGTTAACCGATTATCTCCCTGAGTTTGACTAAGCCTGAGTAGGCAAAATAACCCGCAAAGAAAACGAGAAAAACGGCGCAGGCCGCGATCAGGCTGCGGTAGAGGCGATCCGTGAGAAAATGTCTGCCTCCGGCAACCGCAGCCGAAATGAAGGAGTACCAGGCCAGATCCGCCAGAATGTGCCCGGCAAAGAAAAAAGCAATACCCCAGAAACCGAACTGCTGAGAATAAAGAATGTAACCCAGACCAATCGTCGCCCACCAGATGATCCAGTAGGGGTTGGAGACGCTCATGAATATGCCGCTGATGACAGGGTGATTTAATCGTTTCTGATCGCCTGTCCAGGAAAGATGCAACGAGGGGAGGGAACGGAACATCCCGAAGGCCATGCGTAAAAGGATGAGGGATCCCAGAAGGGCTGTGGCCACAAACACGGCCGGCATTTGGAAAAAAGGCGCCAGTCCCATAAGCAGGGCGATGACAAGCGCCAACTCTAAAATAGCGTGTCCGCCAATCATCATCGGTCCGGCGATAAAGCCGCGTCGCGAGCTTTCCGAAATAGTTGCCGTCAAAAGCGGGCCCGGCATCAGAGCGCCTGAAAGTGCGATGACAAAAGAGGATGCAAAAATGGCCAATCCGGTCGTCAGCATAAACATGCTTACGGCGCCTGCTTTTTGCGTATTTTTCTGGTTTTTTCAACGCCTCTGCCCGGAAGATAGCTGTATTCCTGAAACATGTCGGAAGCGATCCTTTCGAGCCAGTTGATCCGGATAAGGCAGGGCAGTGTTTTTAAATATTCCAGATTTTCAGGGAGCAAATCAGGATCGATGTTGCACTGGTTTTTGTAATACACCACGGTGTACTGGCCAATGACGACCGTTTTATGCTGGAACCAGTATGCCACAATCAGAAGCGCCACCAGAAAAACAGCCCCGGCCAGGATCAATGCGCGGATTTTTTTCGTTTTGTTTTTCTTCATGTTTTCCTATGCTCTGATCAATCGATTTCCTGTTTGAGACGGCGGCATGTTAGCAAAATCGCGTCAATAAATCCATAGCGACTTTATTTCCAAAAGACTATTTCCGGTTGACTAATCCATAGGCTTGCTTTTATTTTAAAATCCGTTGTGTCAGGAGCATGGGTCATGGTAGCATCCTATGTAATTTATTCTGATGACGGTTACGGTTTCCTCATCGTTGTGATGTCACGGTTTGCAGCCGAATCGTTTCGTGCGTTGGCGTCTATTGCCAACAATACGAAGAAAAGGTAATCGACCCTCATGAAGCATGAAATATCCGTTGAAAACGGGATTGCCCTGGTCATCATTTCAGGAAAAGTCAGCCCTGAGGGTTACGGTCTGGTGACACGCGACCTGGTGAATCTGCCCGGATGGAAGCAGGGCGGAAAAATTCTGATTGATTACAGTTATATTGATTTGTCCGACGAAACCGGGGAAACCGCGCAGCTGTATGCGCAAGCGGTGGCTCCCTACAGGACCGATTTGGGCACGGGCCGCTGTGCCTGCGTGAACATCAATCCCGTCGATTTTGGATTAGGCAGGGTCTGGCAGTTCTTTATGGAGGCATTAACCGATTTGCAAATCGGCATCTTTTACACGTTTGAAGATGCGATGCGCTGGCTGTCGGAAGAGTGAGAAATCCGGATTAAAAACGGCGGACAAAGATCCCGCCATTTTGTGGGTGCGCCGGGGAAACGGATAGGCGTTTCCCTGCGCCATCAGGAGGTTTGCATGATGACCATAGCCAAATGGCTAGACGAGCAGGAAGAAAAGGGCAGGGATGTCTCGCACATTCAATTGCCAGACGATCTGGCTTTCGGGGGCGAACCCGATGAAACCCTTTATTTCAAGGAAATCCGTCCTTGCAGTATTTTGTGTACGGGCAGTCATCCTTTTGCCACTGTCGAACGTTTCGGCCACTGGTTTTACAGTCGGGGCCGCGACAAGGATAAAGGGCCGCACACGAGCTTGCCTATGTGGTGGCTGTTCACCAAAGAAAGAGATCTGGCGATTCAGACAGCCATTGCTCATATAGAAAAATCTTAACGCGACTTCAGAAATTGAAAAAGAATCGTGCGCGCTTTTCTTTGTGCCATCGTTTCGCGTACAGCTTTTTGCCTGTATTTTTATCCTACCCTCCCATTGCCAGGCGCGGTAAAAACAACGCAATGTTCGGAAACGAGATGAGTAAAACGGTCGCCAGCATCAGAATCAGTAAAAACGGCAGGGCGTGACCAATGACTTCGAGGTAGGGTCTGCGGAAAATAAGCTGTGCGGTAAAAATATCGCAGCCGAACGGCGGCGTGGCTGAGCCGATGGCCGCCTGCAATGTGACGAGCGTACCCAGCAAAATGGGATCGACGCCCGCGCCGACGACGTAGGGCTGAAAAACGGGGCTGAGAATGAAGATGGCGACAATCGGGTCCACAAACATGCAGGCGACAAAATAGACGACCACCACAATCACCATGACGCGCAGCATCGAAGGATCGCTGCCGAATAGCGGTGGCAGCAGAACTCCGGGAATTTGCAGAAACCCGATCAAAAACGAAAAGGCCTGTCCCGCGCCGACCAGAATAAACACGACGCCGGTAATCACGCCGGTTTGCAAAAATGCGTCAATCAGCCGGCCGCGCGTCAGGCTGCGATAAACAATCGCCTCCAGGATCACCGCATAGAGTACCGCGACGGCGGCCGCTTCGGTAGGACTCAGTATTCCGGTATAGATCCCGCCCACGATAATTGCGGGAAATCCCATGACCGGCAACCCGTCGCGAACCGCGCGCCCGCGCTCAGACCAGTTCGCCCTGGGCAGCAGCGGGATTTTTTTAACTTTGGAATAGAGGTAACAGTAAATGGAGAATAACAACAGAATCATCAGCCCGGGCACAATGCCGGCCAGAAAGAGCATCCCGATGGAGGTGTTGGTCGCCACGCCATAGACGATAAAGCCGATACTGGGTGGAATAAGAAACGCGATGTCGCTGGCATTGATGATCAATCCCAGGGTAAAAGGGCTTTTGTATCCGGCGTCCAGCAGCATGGGACGCATGGTGCCGCCGACGGCCGCGACGGTAGCCTGCGTGGAGCCGGATACCGCGCCGAACAATGTGCAGCCGGAACTTGTGGTAATAGCGAGGCCTCCGGGCAGATGGCCGACAAACACTTTGATCATACGGATCAGGCGCCCGGCGGATTCACCGGAGGTAATGATGCCGGCCGCCAGAATAAACATCGGTACGCACACAAGCGCGGGTTGGGACACGCCGGCGATGATCTGCTGGACCATGGCGATGACCATCGCCTCGGCCATATCCGGCATGTAGATCATCAGGTATAGGATCAAAGAGCCCAGCAATGTCACCATGAAGGGGAATCCGAAAAGCAGCATGCCGGTCAGCGTGAGGCCGAAAAGTCTCATGGTCCACCCTCCCGGATGTCATCTTCATATTCACTTTTCTGATCCGGTGAAAGCCACGGGTCCGGTTCGATGATATTTTTGACGATTGTGCGGAGATACTGTATGGCCGCCAGACAAAATCCTATCGGAATGATGATGTAGAAGATCCACCGGGGCAGACGCAGCGCGGGCGTTTGGTGTCCCATCGCCATGGCGTTTTGCAGATACGCCCAGGAGGCCCAGGCCATGACCGCCATGACGATGGCGCTGATCAGTGAAATGATGATGATGAACAGTTTTTCCATTTTAGGCGGCATGTGGTCCAGAAATGCACCCATGCGGATGTGCCGCGCTCTGCGCACGCCGTAGCTCAGTCCGGTGAAGGTTAGCAGGATGACTAAAAAAGTGGAGATTTCTTCCGCAAAATAGATGCTTTGAAAGAAGGTGCGGGCAAAAACATTGGCGATCAGCAAAACGGCCAGCGAGGCGACACAAAAGATCAACAAAGAGACTTCGGCGGCGTTAATTCCCAGGCCCAGAAGACGGTTGATCTTTCGGGCAGCACGTCCGGTGTTTGATGGAAGGGCTTCGTTGTTCATGGGCTTCCTTTGGATCATGCATCGTCGTTACACGCCTCAAAACAGAGGCGCAAACCGCAAGTGTTGTTACGGAATGTCGAGCGCTTTTTTGGCGCTGGCGATGTCCCTGAGCAGCGCTTCGAGAATTTCGGATGTGCCGTCGCCGCCGATTTCGTGATACAGAGGATAGACGCTTCTGGCCCGGTCCGCAAACAAGGCAGCCGTTTCGTCATCGAGCGTATGAAACTTCAGTGAGGGCCTGGCCTCTTTCATTTTCTCGAGATCCGTCGCGTTTCGTTCATCAATCCATCGTCCGGCGGGAATGATGGCGTCAATCCAGTATCGGCGGATTTCCTGCTGAACTTTTTTGGGTAACCGGTCGAAAAACCTCTGATTGACGGTAGGAATGCCCAGGAAGGGCTCGCTTTTGAGCTGCACGAAATAATCCTGAACCTCATAGAACTTCATGCTGTAGGCGGCGAAAAGAGGATTGACCTGAGCGTCAATCAAACCCATCTGCAGTCCGCTGTAGACTTCACCATACGTCATGGGTGTGGGG
Source organism: Smithellaceae bacterium (assembly GCA_046484315.1). Lineage (GTDB taxonomy): Bacteria > Desulfobacterota > Syntrophia > Syntrophales > Smithellaceae > UBA8904. Next base: position 14,349 of record JAWOJC010000106.1, read on the forward strand.
CTTGCCCCGAGGGCCCGATAGTTTTCCACCAGCATCTTCGAAGACATCAGGCGCAGGCGCAGGCCTGTCATATCGTCGAGGGTTTGGATCTCTTTTTTAGAACTTACCCACTGCCAGCCTTCAAACAGGATGGCCAGCGGAACCAGTCCTTTTTTACGAAATGCCTTTTCTAAAAGCGGGAGAAATTCGCCGTTACGAGCCATCCAGTCCAATATTTCCGGCACCTTATCGGACGGGAATAGATAGTTGAGCGCAAGGGCCTGGGCCTGCGGCACAAAGGAACTGATCCAGGCGTGATCGGAAAATACAAACTGGACGATGCCCATTTGGGCCAGTTCGTTGATGTCGCCGGTGGCGCCGAGTGTGCCGTAGGGATAAACGTCAATCGTGATTTTACCGTCTGACCATTGCTTCATGTGATCGGAAAAATTTCTTGCCCAGACGGTCATGAAATCCCCTTCAATCTCTTCGGAGGCCAGCTTGGCGCTCACCTTTTTGCCTGAGTATGGTGCGGCCGAAGCCAAGCCTGCGGTAGTGAACAATGCAATAGCCAAAAAAAGCACAATGATTTTTTTCATGGGAGGCTCCTTGGTTTAGGCGAATTGACGATTATCCGGGTGGCCTGCACTATAGGAAAAATTGCCCCGAGAGTCAAGAAAATCATCGGTTCGACGCCAAACCCTGTGTGGCGATGATCCTAAAACCCTTATCTGGCTTAGTTTTCCCGATTCTGCTTGACCCGGCCTGGCTTGTCTGACTAAAATCACCTCACCGACGTTTTTTAAACACGGATCACTGATCGACAACATTCAAGGAGTATGATGATGAAAGACAAAATTTTTCAGCAATGTTTGCTTTGTCTGATGATTCTCAGTGTCGGAGTGATCGCGCAGGCGGATGTGATCCAACTGGAAAACGGATCGCGCATCGTTGGCGAGATTACGCAAATTGACAAAACCAGCCTCACCGTTAAAACCGACTTTACGGGATCAATCAAAGTCGATCTGGCCAAAGTCCTGACTTACGCGACCGATCAACCCAGGCTCGTGTCTTTTGCCGGGCAGGAGGACGTTTTGGGAAAACTCACCTACACCAAAACACAGACACGCGTTGACCTGGAAGACGGGAAAGTCCTCGTCACCGCCGCCGCGCCTGATGCGGCCCGCTCCGAGGGCTCGCCAGACCCCAAAAAGCGCCGCTTAAGCTTAGAGGCGGGAACGGATATCGCCGGGAAAACCGGGAATACCGAGCGCGTCAGCGCGGGCGTCAGAGCCCAGGCCAAACTTTCGGGCCCCCGGGATCGGCTGCTTCTTTATCTACGCTACTTCTACGCAAAAGATGACAGCATCGAAAGCGATAATCAGACCGTCGGGGGCATTGATTATGAAACCTATTTTAAGGAAAGGCATTCCCTGTATGCGCGCATGGAACTCGAAAATGACCGGATTCGGAAAGTTGATTTTCGCGCCACCGGGGCCGCGGGCTATGGATACTATTTTTTAAAAAACCCGCATCACACGCTGCGGGGCAGAACGGGTTTAATGGGCCGTCACGAGTCCCTCCGGGATGAAGCCTCGGATTTCACCGTCGGTCTTGATCTCGGCGCATCGCACATGTACCGGTTTGCCAATGCCTGGAAAGTGACCAACGACATCACTTACACCCCGAGCATCGAAGAGTACCGCAATTACCGGATTTATCATGAAAGCGCTTTTGAAATTCCGCTTACGGCCTCCGAAATCTGGAAGCTTCGACTTGGGGTGTCCAACGATTACAACAGCACGCCCGCGGTGGATGTGGACTATCTTGACACCACCTACTTTGCGCGCCTGGTTTTTTCCTGGGAATAGAAATCAACAATGCCGCCCGGCAGGCATTTTGATTTTGCACGATGAGCGTGAAAACGCCGGCGACAAATTACAAAAGCTCTTCGAGCATTTTGCTGTCCGCGCCAAAGTAAACCGCCTTACCGATTTTCACAACGGGGCGGCGAATCAGGCGAGGCTCCTGAAGCATCAAATCGATGAGCTCATTCTCCGAAAGGGAGTCACGCGCAAGCCCCAGCGCCTTGAAACTCGGAGATCGGAAGCTGAACATCTCTTCGGCTTTCCTGCCTTTGAGCAGTCCTTCAATTTCAGCGCGCGAAAAAGGGGTTTGAAAAAAATCCCGATCCTGAAAATTCACCTTCTTTTGCAAGAGAAACTCTCTCGCTTTGCGACAGGTCGTTCACTTGTTCCAGCAGAAAAATTCCATCGTCACCATCCTTCTCTCCTTGTCGGGTTCCGGCTGACCCGCGCTATAACGCGGGGGGTGTGCCTCCTCGAAATCATGAGGGTTCTATGATTGAACTGTTCGACTGCTTTGCAGCTGAAAGCGATACGTGAGTCGATGATCGGGTCGCAAGACGATGTTCACCCGCTCTGCAAGGGCCGCATCAGCCTTCTTTTTACTTTCTGCAACGAAAACTTAATCCCCCGATACCGCCAGTAGCAAAAAAATATGTACACCAGGTTTGTCAATCTTCGCGACGCGATGAATGCATAGAGTTTAACAGATCGTCGTTTTAATGAATAGTGATGAAAGGGAGATTGACGGAAATACGCATCCCACTGGCGGGCCAGCGCGACATCATGATAAAGCCACGGCTTGGTATGCGTGATCCAGTGGACGATAACGGCATCTTGCTTCAGCGCCTGCCATGAGGCATAGTCCGTTTTAAAGGTTGTGTTGATGAAATCCAGGGGATATTCGTTTTTGTGCTGCTGTAGAAATTGACAGGGACAATTGAATCGAAGCGGCAGGCGCTTCATCCTATCTTTTAAAACGATGTTAAAGCAATCCTGGTCCATGAAATGAATGTCTTTGGCGGATGTTGCCGTTTCCAATAATGCAGCCGATACGTGCTGATTGCGCAGTCGCTTCAGATTGAGCAGGAGGACGCCGGTGTTGACATAGTTTTTGATATTGTGAACATTATGGATCAGTCCGATATCTTTCACCGCGGCCGCATC
>JAWOJC010000118.1:0-4228 GCA_046484315.1 Smithellaceae bacterium
TGATGGAGGATATATATGGCTATACTCTGGCTTCTGGTTTTTGTCTGCATCGTGGTCTTATTTGTAAAAGCAGGTAAGATTAACGAACTGTCAAAAGGAATAAGAAAGGCACCCATCGGAAGAAAAGGGAACGCAACCCCTTGCCAGGGATGATGATCCACCAGGACGGAAGCACCCATGAATGGGTTCCGGGCAAGATGTGGGATTTGATTGTCACGATGGATGACGCCACGAACGAGCAATACAGCGTGTTTTTCGTTGAGGAGGAGGGAACCGCGAGCAGTTTTCAGGGTGCACAGGATGCTATTATAAAAAAAGGGCTGTTCAGTACAATGTATACGGATCGAGGCAGCCACTACTGGTTTACGCCGAAAGAAGGCGGCAAGGTCAGCAAAACCCAGTTGACCCAGTTTGGTCGAGCCATGCAGCAGTTGGGGGTTACCATGATCCCTGCCTATTCCCCGGAGGCCAGGGGACGAAGCGAAAGAATGTTTCGCACCCACCAGGATCGATTAGTCAAAGAACTGGCCCTGCAGAACATTACCACGATGGAAGCGGCCAATCGCTATATCAAAAAAAACTATCTGCCGGCCTATAACCGGGAGTTTAAGCGAAAACCATTGGAGGAAGGAACCGCGTTCATCCCCTGGATTGGAACGCATCTTGAGGACATTCTCTGTGAACATCATGAACGAACCGTTACCCCGGATAACTGCATTCGTTTTGAGGGAATAACGCTCCAGATTCCGCCGGATCAGTACCGGTGCCATTATGTTCGGGCAAGGGTCAATGTTCACCGCTACCTGGATGGCTCCCTGGCGATTTTCCATGGGCCGCGTAAACTGGCTGACTATGATGAAAAAGGGAATCTAAAGAAAAAGAAGAAAGACAAGGCAGCGTAAGTCCGCCGTTCGCCAAAACCGAAGGAAAGGGGCTCCGGGCTACGCCCTCCGCCCCTTTCCTTAAGCATAGTTAAAGCGGACACATTACGTGCTACTAAAATAGGACTTTTCTATTTGCTACTAACAGATGTTTTCCGCACACAAAAAAACACGGCCGCCCGGTGGCAGACAACAGCCCGGAAGCCCCGGCGGCAATTATTTCATTGACAGACGCAGACGCCCTTCTTATACTTCAGCGCGAAAAGACAGCATCCCGCAAAAACAAAACCATACGGACAAATCATCGGGAAGGGGGGATTTCATGAGTGCCATCGGAAAACGTGTTCAGCAGGCGGGAGACTTCATCAAGCACGATGTGTGGCGCATCCGGCGGACAAACCTGCCACCGGGAAAATCCTTTTTTCTGAACCTCCTGCGGGTTCTGATTCTTTCCATCCGCGGCTTTGACGAAGACAAATGCCAGTTGCGGGCCTCCGCCCTGACTTTTTATTCGCTGATCTCCATTGTGCCGGTGCTCGCCATGGCCTTCGGCATAGCCAAAGGCTTCGGATTTGAAAAGGTTCTCGAAGAACAGCTTCGCGAAAAGCTGGCCGGGCACGAAGACATTCTCACCAACGTCATCGGCTTTTCACATTCACTTTTGGAAAACACACAGGGCGGGCTCATCGCGGGCATCGGTCTGGTCATGCTTTTCTGGGCTGTCCTCAAAGTGCTGGGACATATCGAATATTCCTTCAACGACATCTGGGGCGTCAAAGAACAGCGGCCCATCGGACGGAAGTTTGCAGACTATCTGTCCCTTATGCTGATCTGCCCGGTCATCATCATTCTGACCGGCGGCGTCACCGTCTTTATCTCCACCCAGGTGACCCTGATTATGGAAAAATTTGCCATTCTGGGAAGTTTCGGCCCCATCGTCTTTTTCTTACTGAATCTTCTCCCCTACACCCTTCTGTGGGGTTTATTCACTTTTCTTTTCGTTTTCATGCCGAATACAAAGGTTCGCTTTTCTTCCGGTCTGATTGCGGGCATCATAGCAGGCACCGTCTTCCAGATTGTTCAGTGGGGATATATCACGTTTCAGGTCGGCGTCGTCAAATACAACGCCATCTACGGCAGTTTTGCCGCCCTGCCGCTTTTTCTGATCTGGCTGCAACTGAGCTGGCTGATTGTTTTATACGGCGCGGAAGTGTCCTTCGCGCACCAGAATGTGGATACCTATGAATTTGAACCGGATGCCCTTCAGGCCAGCCATCACATCCGGACGCTGCTTTCTCTTCAGATATGCCATCACCTGATTCAAAATTTCGCCGCGGGGGGAAAACCCCTGACCGCCCCGCAGATATCCACGCAACTGGAAATCCCGATTCGCTTTGTCAACGATCTTCTCTACGAACTGGTCAAAAGCGACATCGTCTCTGTGGCGGCACTGGCAGGCAACGGCGAGAAAGGCTATCAGCCGGCCGTAGACATCAACCGCCTGACGATTCAATATGTCATAGATACCATGGACAAACGGGGTATCAACACCATGCCGTTTGCCCACACCCCGACGTTTGAACCGCTGTCCGCTTCGCTGGCTTCCTTCTCACAGGCGATCGGGGCAATGCCGGAAAACAAGCTTCTCAAGGATTTATAAAAAGAAAAGCGCAGGCGGGCGCCGTTAAATGCGCTTAAGTTCCGGACGCATCCTTCTGCGAGCCGCCATCACGCATAAGCTCCTTCCGGATCGCCAGGCCCAGTTTCTCAATGGAGTAGGGCTTCTTGATATAGGTACCCGCGCCGAGTCTTTGCGCTTCGAAAACGCGTTCGGTTTCTGAAAAGCCGCTGGCAATAATCGCTTTTTGCCCCGGATGGAATTCAATAATGCGCCGGTAGGTTTCCAGGCCGTCGATGCCGGGGCGCATAATCATATCCAGAAGCAGCAAATCTACAGAACGGGTTTTTAAATACGCCACGGCCGCCTCGCCGCTTTCAACCGCCGAGGCCGAATACCCCAGCGCGTTGAGTATTTCAGTTGCAACCTGTCTTTGGGTTTCAATATCATCCACCACCAGAATACTTTCGCCTTCGCCCCGGAAATGATCGAAGGACAGACCGGGGTCTTTTTTCATAACCGCCGCGCGCGTCGCCGGAAAGTAAAGTGTAAAGGTCGTTCCCTCACCCTCGCGGCTCTGCACGTCAATTTGCCCCTGGTGATCCTTCACCGCACCCCAGACCACGGCCATCCCCAGCCCCGTGCCGCTTCGCCCCATCTTCTTCCGGGTAAAAAACGGCTCATAAATTTTGTCCAGATCGGCAGGCGCAATACCTTCTCCGTTATCCCGGACGATGAGCGCCACATAGTCGCCTTCCGGCATATGGTCGGCGCCATCCTTCAGGTGTTCAATGTAATGGTTGGCGGTGGTAATCGTCACCGTTCCCGCCGTTTTGATGGACTCGACGGCGTTAATCACCAGATTCATCAGCGTTTTAGACAGATGCACCACGGAACCGTTGAGATTAAACAACGATGGATCCAGACGGGTTTCAATCGTCACGCCTGGATGCGCGGCCTGCAGGTTCTGAAATTCGGTGCTTTGCAGATACTCCTGAATCAGCCCGTTTAAGTTGGTGGCTTCCTTGACGATCACCCCGCGTTTGGCCAGTGTCAGCAAATCCTGCACGATCGCCGCCGCCTTTTCCCCCGACTTCATAATGGCCGTGATCGGTTTTCTCAGGGGATCCGTCTCGGACATATTCATCAAAAGAAGCTCCGGGTAACTCACAATACCGGAAAGTGTGTTGTTCAGATCATGGGCCACGCCGCCGGCGAGGGCGCCCAGCGCCTCCATCTTTCTGGCTCTTTGCAGACGCCCTTCCATCGCCTTGTATTCGGTGATGTCGCGTGCCAGGCCTCTAAACCCTTTGACCCTTCCTTCACGATCGAATATCGGCGAGGCCAGAAGGCTCACCGTTCTGACGCCGTTCGCTTTGGAGATCACTTCCACATCGACAGGCTGACCGGCCTTTTGCGTGACGAAAATATTTTCAAATATGCCCCGGAGCTTCGCGGCATTTTGTTCGTCTGTTAAATCCCGGTAATGCCTGCCGATCATCTCGTCGGCTGTGTATCCCATTTGATCGATGAGCGCGCGATTGAAAAAAGTCAGGCTGCCGCGAAGATCCACTTCAAAATAGGCGTCTTCAATAGTTTCCAGAATCGTGCGATGCTTCTCTTCGCTGTCTTGCAGGGCCATTGTGACGGCTTTGCGATCTTCAATCTCGCGGGCCAGTTTCTCGTTGGATTCAGACAGCTTGTTCCTTTCACTGAGCAGCAGCTGCGC
>JAWOJC010000119.1:0-4676 GCA_046484315.1 Smithellaceae bacterium
ACCAGCGGGTTGATGTCGATTTGTTCAATGTCGGCACAGCTTGCCGCCAGATGACCCAGGGCAACCAGAATGCTCGTCATGACATGCATATCCAGGGGCTTCCGGCCGCGGAATCCCTGTAGTAATTTTTTCCCGGAAATACGCCCCATCAGTTCTTTGGCAGTCGCGACTGAAAGCGGCGCGGGAGCGAAGACCACATCTTTTTGCAGTTCGGAGAAAATACCGCCCAGGCCGAACATGACGCACGGCCCGAATTGCTCATCGCGCACGATGCCGGCGATCAGTTCATAATCGACGGGCATCTGCTTTTGCATCAGCACCCGCCCTTTTCCTTTCATGCGCTTCGTCAAATCGGCAAATGTTTTTTTAAGCGCGGCAGGCGAGACAATCCCCAGCGCCACCAGACCCGACTCCGTCTTGTGCACGTCGCCTTCCATCAAGCCCTTCAGCACAACCGGAAAGCCCGTCTTTCGCGAAACTTGAAGCGCGTCGGCCGCGGACGTGACAATTTTTTCTTCCACCACGGGGATGCCCAATGTTTTAAAAAGCCGCTTGCTGTCAAATTCGTCCCACACGCGCCGCCTTGTTGCCGTGAGAATGGACAGGGCTTTCGGCGGGATTTTTCGTTTCGCCCCGTTTACAATAAGTCTGGACGTTTTCGGGCGCGGCGTGAAGCGAGACGCATGCGCCAGGCATTCGACCGCACGGAAAAGTTCGCCATGCGCCGGAATACCGACCGTCTGCGCTTCGTGCTTGAAGGCGTGCAATGCGTCGCGCCGACCGATAACCCACAGAAGCAGAACCTTTCCCTCGCGATCCGCCGCTTCCTTGAAAAGCTTCAGGCCGTTGTAGTTGGGATAGAGGCCAACGAAAAAGTGCATAAAGATGACATCCACCTTCGGGTCTTTCACCACGACCTTAAACGCGCCTTCATAGGCGGCGACAGCGCCTTTGAGCGCAAAGGCGGGAAACATGTCCACCGGGTTGGACGGGGGAAGCCAGTCGGGAAACACCGGCGCCAACCCACGCTTTGTCGCGGGCGAAAGCTCCGCCACACGAAGCTCATGCTGCTCGAGAAGGTCGCATGACAAAATCCCCGCGCCGCCGCTGAAGGTCAGAACCGCCGTCCGGCAGTTCGCGGGCGCGTGCCCGATCATGGCCATGGCGCGGGCAACCTCCATCATCTGTTGAAAATCACGGGCGAGGGTCACACCGGCAAGCCCTAAAAGCGAATCCTGCAGACGGGCATTTCCGGCGAGACTCGAGGTGTGCGAGAGCGCGGCTTTCGCGCCCGCCCGGCTTTTACCGCCCTTGAGCAGAACTATCGGCTTTTTCGCAGAAGCGGCCAGTTTCAGAAATTCACGCCCCCGGACGATGGATTCCAGATACAGGGCGATGGCATCCGTTTCGTCGTCTTCAAGCAGATACGCCAGCACGTCGCACTCGTCGATGTCCATTTTATTGCCGATCGAGCAGGCCTTGCCCACCCCTACAGCACGTTCGCTCATCAGATCCGCCAGAAATCCGGCGGACAACATGCCGCTTTGGACGACCATGGAAATCCGGCCGCTGACCATACCGTCGGCATGGATGTTGGGATGCATGAAGGTAAAAAGAAACTTTTTGGGAATGTCCACAAGCCCCATGCAGTTGGGCCCCCAGATCCGGATGCCGAACTGTCGGGCCAGAGCCAGGCAGCGTTCCTGAAGCACACGGCCCGCTGCGCCTGTTTCGGCAAATCCCGCGCTTTCGATAATCACGCGTAAAATCCCTTTCCGACCGCAAGCGGCCAGGGCCTCCGGCACGGCCGGCGCGGGAACGATCATGATGGCGAGATCCACCGGATCGTCAATGGCTTCCACGGTTTTATAACAGGGCAGGCCGAATACTTCCGCGTAGCCGGGATTAACCGGATAGACGCGACCCGTGTAGCCGTAACGCAGATTGATGAGAATCTGGCCGCCCAGGCTGCCTTCGCGCGGGCTGGCGCCGATAACGGCGATGGACGCGGGCGAAAAGAATGTTTTCATACAGGCGTTCTCCCCAAAAAAGTATCACGAAACGAACGAGGGCATTTTGTTACCACATTGAAGAAATCTGTCAATGCGTTTATCGGGCAGCCATGATTCAAATTGATATTTAAGTCATAATATTGTAAACACCCCCATATGGAAAAAACAAACTTCTCTTCAAATACTTATGCCGGCATGGCGTTGATTGCCGATCCGATTCACGGCTACGCCTGCTTCACAGTGCCGGTGGACGGCGGCCCCGCCGAAAAGACGGAAAAAGACATTATCGACACGCCCTGGATGCAGCGGCTCAGACGTGTCTATCAGCTGCAAAGCGCCCGCTGGGTATATCCGGCGGCGGAACATACCCGCTTTCAGCATTCGTTGGGAACCATGCATGTCGCAGGAGAATTTGCCAGACACCTTTACCCGGGCCTCAAAGCATTCTGCAAGGACACGCCGTCTTTAAATTATGTGGAAGAACTGCTCCGGCTCGCGGGACTGCTCCACGATGTGGGACACGGGCCGTTCGGCCATTTCTTTGATGAACATTATCTGAAGAACTGGGGGCTGACGCATGAAGACATCGGTCAGCAAATTATCGTCAAGAAGCTGGGCACGGTCATTTCGCGCATCCGGCGAGGCCCGTCGGGCGTTTTCGACGCGAAAGAAAAACTCGACCCGCAGCAGGTGGCCTACCTCATCAAAATGCCCGACCCGCGGGACACAGGCAAACAACCCCGCTGGCTGGTCTGGCTTCGGCAGTTGTTCTCCGGCATTTATACCGTAGACAACCTCGACTACGTGCAGCGCGACGCCTATATGACGGGTTTTTCACTCGACATGGTGGATGTGCCGCGCCTGCGCTACTACACGTTTTTCACCAAGGACGGCCTGGCCCTCCACCAATCCGGCATCTCCGCGCTGAGGCGCTTTCTCAACGCGCGCCTGAATCTCTACAGCAACGTTTATTTTCACCGCACCACGCGCGCGCTCGATTTGCACCTGCAGGAAATTTTTTCCGAAACGCTCAGGCTGATGTATCCGGAAAATCCGCTCAAAAACCTCGACGCCTATCTGAACTGCGACGAATGGTCGCTTTTTAGCGAAGTGCAGCGCTGGCTTTCCGGCAAGGACGCGCGAAAACGCGCGCTGGCGGGCCAATGGCAGAAAATTCATGCCCGCGAAGTAAAGTGGAAGATGTCGTTTGCCGCCGAAATCTCCATTGATCAGATTCAACGCGGGACAGCGTTTCTTGACGCATCGAATTATGAGGCGAAAATCAGAAGCTTCCTGCCCGCGAAGCTCAAAAAACTTGCGTTTCGCGTGGATGTGGCTACGCAGGACCCGCGACCGCTCAACCCGATTGCCGAACCGGGAAAGCGGATCAATATTTTCAACCCGGTCACGGGGCTGACCTCAGCGGAGCCGCTCGCGGATATCTATCGTTTCATCCCCGCGCGCGTCCGGCACTTCCGCGTGTTCGCGCTCAATCATGATCACGACAAGGAGTTGGCCCGCGCTGCGGAGTCGGCGCTGGGCAACATCGAAAAATCCATTCCCACGAACGTGTAATAATGGTTGATCAATCAGAAACCACAGACTTAACTTTATTCATCCGCACGTCCGGCGAAGAAATCGCGCCCTGGAACCGGCAGCGCATTGTCGACGCGCTGCTGCGCGAAGCGGATATTGACTACCTGCTGGCCGCCGAAATTTCCAAAGATGTAGAAAAACAGATTATCGCCTCCGGCATCGGCCTGCTGACCACGTCGCTTGTCCGCGAGCTGGTGAACGCCAAACTCATCGAACGCGGCCTGGAAAGAGAACGCCGTCTGCACGGTCGTCTGGGCTTTCCTCTCTATGACGTGCGCCAGCTGATTCTGCATCAGAACAAGGAAAACGCCAATACGCCCCATTCCCCCGAAGGCACAAATTTGCTTTTCGCCGAAGGGATCAAAAAAGAATTTTCACTCTACGACGTTTTTTCCATCGAAATCGGCGAGGCCCACACGGCAGGCGACCTCCACGTTCACGGGCTGGGTTACATTGACAGGCCCTACAGCTGCTGCCAGTCGCTGGAGTATTTAAAACTTTTCGGCTTAAAACTGCCGCACGCGATCAATTCCGCCAAACCCGCCAAACACGCGGAAGTGCTTCTGGCACACATGGTGCGTTTCAGCGCGATTCTCCAGGGGCACTTCACCGGCACCATCAGCTGGGACGCGCTCAATATTTCCTTTGCGCCTTATCTCACCGGTAAGACCGATAAAGAAATCCGTCAATTCGCACAGATGCTCGTCTACGAGTTTTCGCAGCTTTCCGCCACACGCGGCGGGCAGGCCCTCTACACGGATATTCATCTGTACTATGACATGCCGGACTACTGGGCGGATCTTCCCGCCATCGGACCGGAAGGAAAACCCACGGGAAAAACATACCGCGACTATACCCCGGAAGCACAACGCTTCACCCGGGCCATTTTCGAGGTTTTCAAAAAAGGCGACGCTACCGGCAAGCCCTTCATTCTACCCCGCCCTCTTCTGCATATCAGCGCCGCGTTCTGGATCGAACCGGGCGCAGACGCCCTGCTCGGTCAGGCCTGCGATGTGGCAGCCTGCCAGGGCAACACCTGTTTCGTATTCGACCGCGAGAAAGATGAAG
>JAWOJC010000127.1:0-7547 GCA_046484315.1 Smithellaceae bacterium
CTGATGGGCATGAATGTGGGTTAATCATCGGGCGTGTCACTTTGCTTTCCCGTTTTACATGTGCCTAGCTCCGCGTCCTGCTGGAAATAGGCTTTGATCTTCATCCGTATGGATTCCGGGAGTTTAATCCCGATTTCCCTGATCCGGCTTTCATATTTCTTAAATGAGCGGGTATGCTCCGATGTGTTGATGAAAATGCGGAAATACGATCGAATGCTTCCCTCCAGTTCTTTGCGGTAATCCATATCCTGATTCAGCAAGTCCTCCACCGGCGAGATGAATCTGTAGTTGATCGGGCGGCAGATGGCGCGATAAGCGACAAAACGCATGGTCATTTCGCTTTCATAGTCTCTTTCCCGTATGGCTTTCTCGACCATATTTAAATCAATGGTGTCTAAAATCTGAAAAGCGTATTTGGGTTTCAAGGCGCTCTCGATGATTTTTTCCGCATCTTTAAATTGTGAACACGAATGGATGTCTTCCGACGGTCCGGGAGGGCACCGGACATAAACGACGAAATCAATATCCGATGTATTTTCACAAAGACCCATGTTGGTTGAACCCATGACGTCCATGGCAATGCTGCCTTTAACTTTTTCATCAATCATGCCGGATATAAGTTCCAGCATGGCCAGGCGTTCGTCCGTGGCTTCCGTCTGGAATGCGCGGTAAAACTGCTTGATTTCATTATAAAGTTGTATTTCAGGGATGTGCGAGATTTTGGTTTCCTGCATGTCGTAATTGCGGCCCTGTTTCAACGCCTCATATCTTTCCGCGTCGACCAGAACCTCCTGCCAGACGCCATTTTTGGGATAGTAATCGGCAATGTCGTAGACGCGGTCTTCTATGAGTTTCTTGAAGATGATTTTTTTCACCTGATTTTCATCAATGTCCACGGCGAAAAAGAAACCGCCTTCCGCGACGCCGCCGGTCAGTGTCGTGACTTCGCCGAAGTTGGAAGGGTTCAGATAAATGGTGTTTTCGCTGATCTGGAATCCCCAGTCCATGTGGACATGGCCGGTCAGGCACAGCAGCACCGGATGGTTGTCGCAATAGTGTCTGAGGGCGGACGATCCGGATGTGCCGAATTGATTGACGCGGTCATGGATCCCGTGGGCCGGTTGGTGGGTGACGATAATGCCGGGTTTTACGGCTTTGAAAAAGCTGTACATTTCGTTTCCCCCTTCATGATACGGCCTGTCTCCCCGGTAACGGACGACATATCGCTCCGGGATGCCCGGCGTCCAGATGTCGGCGCCACCGTAACCGGCAATTTTAAGCTTCCTTATATGATGCCAGTGCAGATGGAGATCACGTTCGTGCAGCGACGTATATTTCAGGTCCATATCGTAATTGCCCGGCAGGGCGAAAACCTGGGATTTCTGTTTGGTGGACAGGATGTTTTCCAGCACCTTGTATTTCTGCTGGAGCACCCGGCGGGCGCGAATGGTATACTGCTGGTACTTTGTTCCGTTTTCTTCAATTTCAGCCGACAGATTCGGCATGTCGAGTAATTCGTCTACAAAATCTTCAATCGTTAAGAATTCCTTTTTCATCCGAATGCGCAGACCGTGAAAAAAAGACTGAAGCTCATGATAGTTGATGGCTGTATTCATGTTGTAAAACGGAATATCAATGAGATCGCCGGCAATGATATAGACGTCGGCCACCGTTTCGGACAGGAGAAGTTTGACCCGGTCAAAAGCGCCGTGGATGTCGGCTGCATAAATGATTTTCATGGACGTGCGCCCCCCTCTGTCCGGTAGGAAAATTTTAACGGGATGTGACCTGCGGCCAGATAATACAGCAGTTTGATGGTTTCTGCGGCCATATCCCGCCTCGCGCCCGGATCGGTCCACCATTTTTCCCGCTGCGATTCCGTGAAGGAAGCCCGGGGATAGATTTCGATTTTCAGGGGCCCGCCCACATAGGCATAGGCCAGATAGCTGCGTCGCGTATGAAAAGAGGGCGCAATCAAAATAGCGCTTCCGATGTTGTCTTTTGCCAGATCGCCCAAAACGGTCCGGGCTTCCTGTAGCGTCACCGGCTGCCGGATCGGTGTGACAATGATCTTGAATTGATCGTCTCTCAAACCCATCTCTTTGAGTTTCCGACCCACCACATCCGGATAATCGCCCCGGATGCCGAAGGGGCGATGCGCAGGCGCAATCCGGTGGACGACCACAATCATTTTCTGAACTTTTCCCGATGCGATTAAATCGATTCCGAGATGAACAAAACCGGTGCGAATGTAATCGGACCCCTCCAATATCACCACATCCGCCGTGTAATCCCCTGTGGGGGCCATGAAGTGACCGGCACCCGTTAAAAGTGTTTCACGAAAAATGTAGCCGATGAGCGCCAGGAAAATCACTATGGCCAGAAGGCCGCCTGTCCACTTGAAAAATTTCTTCATCCTTTTTTCACTTTTTGTTTTGATGGCCGGTTTGTATCTGACTCATGCTTTAAAATCCAGTAAAAACGTAAAAAGCAGGGTGAAGATGATAATATATTTGTTGCTTTAAACGTCGGCTTGTTTTACTTTTTTATATAAAAATCAGGTTCGCAAAGATAATCAACGCAAAAAGGAGACAGACTCATGGAAGATGTTTTATCGGCTTGTACGGTTACCATGAATGTTCCCGTGGCATGGGGCGAGATGGATGCCATGGGGCATGTCAACAACATTATCTATTTCCGGTATTTCGAGAGTATCCGCATCCATTACTTTGAGCGTCTGGGGCTTTCGGACTACACGCGTGAGACCGGCATTGGGATCATTCTGGCTTCCACGGAATGCCGCTTCAAGATGCCGTTGCAATATCCGGACACCGTCATGATCGGGGCCAAAATCCTGAGCATGGAGGAGGACCGGTTTGTCATGGGCTATGAAGTTTTCAGCACGAAGACGAAGCGCATTGCCGCCGACGGCGAAGGCGTGGTTGTCACCTACGATTACCGCAACAATAAGAAAGCGGCCATTCCCGACAGCCTCCGGGCGAAAATTCTGGATCTGGAAAAAATAACAGATTGAAGGGGTTCAGATTCGCTTCGCAGTTTAAATCCCTAAAAGCCTGACCAGTTGATAGGCGCCTATTCCGCCCAGGTAGGAGACGATCAACGTCATGACGATGGTGGAATAGAACCACTTGTTGCTGTTCATTTCCTGGCGCAAGACGGCGATGGTGGCAACGCAGGGGATAAAGAGCATCATGACGACCAGAAATGCGGCTGCCGACGCGTGGCTCATGACCTGGGGCAGGACATGGGCCAGCCCCTCTTCGCCGACGGCATACAGCACGCCCAGAGTCGCCACCACGGTTTCCTTGGCGACAAGCCCCGTGAGAAGCGCGGTGATCATTTTCCAGTCCAGGCCCAGCGGGCCGCCCAAAGGTTCCATCAGTCTGCCCAATACGGCAAGCCAGCTTTCCTCCACCACGCCTGTCGGAAAATAAGAAATGACCCAGATAATAACAGAGACAGCCAGAATGATGGTTCCGGCTTTGCGTACGAAGGCAATCAGCCTCGACCAGATAACCATCATAATGGTTCTCAGATCGGGCTGGTGATAAATCGGCAACTCCATGATGAACGGTGCGTCCTGTTTCCACAGGGTCTTATTGACAAACATGCCGGCGATGCCCAGCACGGCGATGTTCAGCGCCAGAATAGACCAGGAAACATACACGGCGTTTGATCCGAAGATCGCTGCCGAAATCAGTGTCAGCACGGCAAGCCTTGCGGTGCAGGGGACAAACGGAATCAAAAGCAGGGTAATCATCCGGGCTTTGCGTGTTTCGATAATTCTCGCGCCCAGAACCGCAGGTACATTGCATCCGAAACCCAGGCACATGGGGATAAAGCTTTTTCCATGCAGGCCGACGAGATGCATGATGCGATCCATCACGAACGCGGCGCGCGCCATATAGCCCACGTCTTCCAGAAACGCCATAATCGCGAAGAAGATCAGCAGGATCGGCAGGAAAACGATGACCGAGCCGACACCGCCGATGACGCCGTTGATGAGCAGACCACGCAGCCACAGAGGCCAGGCGGCGGTTGCGGGTTCGAGTAGGCGGACCAGGTACTGGATGCCGTCGTTCATCCACTCCTGCAGCGGGATGCCCACGCTGTAGGTGAGAAAGAAAACGAGGGCCATAACGGCCAGCAGAATTGGAATGCCGAAAACCGGGCGTGTCAGCACATGGTCGATACGGTCGGTCAGGACGACCTGCCCCATCTTGAATCGCGACATCGATGCGCGGGTGATTTTTTCGATCCAGTCGTAGCGCCCGTTGACCACGGCGTGCAGCGCGTCTTCGTGCTGGCTCAATAGATCCTGTGTCGTATGCCATGCGGTCGGGTCGGCGCTCTTTTCAACCAGGGCGGAGGCTTCCGGGTCGCCTTCCATCATTTTGACAGCGGTCCACTCGGCTGTATAGGGTTCCGGAACCAGTGGCCGGACGGTTTCCAGGATTTGCTGATAGATCTGGATGTGGTCGGCGGAGACCTCCGGCTGATTGGGCCTGATTTTAACGCCGCCCAGGGCAAACGCGGCGATTTGGTCCACCAGGTCTTTAATGCCGCTGTTTTTTTTGGCGACCATGGGAACCACGGGAATGCCCAGCTCATCCTGCAGGGTTTTCGTGTTGATCTGGATGCCCTGATCGGAGGCGACATCCAGCATGTTGATGGCGGCGATAACCGGACGGTTGAGCAGCAGCACCTCGGACAGAAGGTAAAGACTTCGCTCGAGCGCCGCCGCGTTAAGCACCAGGACCACGAGATCGGGTTTTTCTTGGATGATGAAATCGCGGGCGACCCGTTCCTCTTCGGAAAACGCAGTCAGGCTGTAAGTGCCGGGCAGATCGACAATCCGGATCAGGACGTTATCCGAACGATGTTCGCCCGCCTTTTTTTCAACCGTTTTGCCGGGCCAGTTGCCGACGTGCTGCGAAAGCCCCGTCAGAATATTAAAAATGGTTGATTTGCCGACGTTTGGCTGTCCCATCAGCGCGACGGAGATTTCCTTTTCAATGGCCGGTTCGCAGACGGCCTGGGTCGGATCGATTTTATAAACCGAAATTTTTGCGGCTTCTCCCCGTCCCAGCGCGATGCGGGTGTCCGCCACCTGAATCACGATCAGGCCGCCGCTGGTTTGCGCGATGCGGAATTTGGCTCCGGTAAAGATGCCCATGCCTGCAAACCGGCTGGTGCGCGCGGAACCTCCGTCGATGGACGAAATCACGCCTTGGTCGCCTTCACGTAAATCGGTTAATGATAAAAGGTTTTTCATGAATCTTTGAATCCCTGGTTCAGCCCCGCAGGCTGACGCGGTATTTTTTCAAAATCCGTTCCGGGCCATAGGATTTTTTTGTCCGTCGCAGATTTCCGTTTCCCATGTCTTCTTCCAGGTTCAGGTAGGTATACTGATCCTGTAGTTGGATGGCCGTATCGTTGAACATGTATTCATAAATGCCGTGATACTTCTTCGAGGCTTTGGCAAAGTGCAGACAGAACATATCCGCATTGAGCGCCTCGCCGATGATGAAGCCCGCGGGCTGGTCTGCAATGTAATATATTGTGCCCCACAGTGCAAGCTCGGTGAAGGTATGCAAAGCCTCAAGGCACAACGCGAAATCGGTTTTGCTTTCGTCCAGGCCCGATTCATCCTGCCACTGGCGCAAAACGGCCATGGCGTCGTCGAGATTTTCGCTGATGGCGGATTTGCCTGTCGGCCGGTATAAAGCGGAAAACTGATTGAGATGATTGCGATGGCGGTGATAGGCCTTTCCCGCGAAAGAGGCCATGTTTTTTGTCAGATAAATGTAATCGGATTCGCTGTCGTCGTGGGTGACGCAAAATACCTTTTCAGGAAAATGAGACAGCCATTCTTCGGGCACGGGGAAGAAGAAGTTTTTTTCCGTCAGCAGGTCTTTGAGCATCTCGATACAGCAGACGCGCAAGTCGGCCAGCGGCATGATGTAATTTTGTTCCTGCCGGTTGTAGGCGGATATAAAAACGCCGCAATCTTTTTTCAATATCTCATAGCGGCTCAGTTCGCGGAAAAGATAGACGTTGGCAAAGGTATAGTCTGAAATATTCAGATGCAGTTCATGAAAATGATCCGTCAGAAACTGCCGGTGCGACAGATCAATGGTTTCTTTAATATCCATAGAAGAAGTGGTTAAATCCCTTCCCGTCGTTTAGAGTTCAAACATCGGCTGGTGATCGCGAAGCCAGCGCCGGTGCATTTTGTACTGAGGCATCGCTTCTAGCACCAAATGCCAGAATTTTGAAGAATGATTTTTCTGGCGGATATGCATCAGTTCATGAATCACCACGTAATCAATCGCTTCGATGGGCGCCATCATGAGGCGGAAGCTGAAGGCCAGGGCGTTTTCCGACGAACAGGAGCCCCATCGGCTGCGGGCGGACGTGATCCGGATACCGACGGGCTCAAAGCCGAGCTTTTGACTGAAATAGATCACGCGCGCGGGAATATGTTCTTGTGCTTTTTTCTTATACCAGAGTGCAACGTAGTGTTGCTGCACCTCCCTTTTTGCGGGACAGTTGAGAAAAAAGCGGTCATTCCAAAAGGTGAGCCCCTGATTTTCCAGCGGTTCAAAAAAGGCTTCCAGTGGATAAGCCTGTCCCAGATAATATAACACCTCTCCCGTGATGTATTGCTTTTCCTTTTTCAAAACAGGATTGGCCGCCTGCTTCCGGATGGACCTGGAAATCCAGTCCTGCTTTTCTTCGATGAATCTGCGGATTTCCTCATCGGGCGTCCAGGCGGGCGCGTAAACCGTCACCTCCGAGGCGCTGCAGATCTGCAGGCAAATCGTCTTTTTTCTTTTCCGGCTGCGTTTAACTGAATATTGAATATCCATAATCGTTATGGAACAGCGAATTAGCACATCGGGGCGGTAAAAGCGAGACGGGAAAAAGACCGCAGACAAAAAGGACGCAAAAGGGAGCATGAAGGCATAGGGTGTGATTGGCGCATAAACCGATACGAACTTTTCTTCGATCTGATTGTGTGATAGGAAGTCAGAAAAATATCTGGTGGTCTATGGAAATTAAAAATGTTCGTCCCTGGGGGTATTACCAGGTTTTATCCGATAGGCCGGATCACAAGGTGAAACGGATTGTGGTGGAACCGGGCGGGATATTAAGTCTTCAGCGTCATCAGTTGCGCTCCGAGCACTGGTACGCCCTCACAGGCGAAGGTATCGCCATCATCGACGGTCAGCGCCATCCATTGCGAACCGGTATGGCGGTGGATATTCCGCAGGGAGCGACCCACCGTCTGGAGAACACAGCCGGAGCGGATCTGGTGATTATCGAAGTGCAAACCGGAACCTATTTCGGTGAAGACGACATTGAACGTCTGGAAGATAAATACGGACGGGTTTGATCCGTGAAAAGAAACGGCCCTATCTGCCCTGACGTTTGGCGCCCGAGGCCCTTGCTCTGACGCCTTGCTGCTGCCGGCCGGCTGTTACAATATCTTTTTGTTTCTGTTTTTTTACCGGATCTCTTTC
>JAWOJC010000007.1:0-6556 GCA_046484315.1 Smithellaceae bacterium
ATCGCCGCGTAGGGCAGGCAGGGAATGAGCGGGCTGGCCAGCCCCAGAAGCAGTGGTGGCGCGCCGGCTTTGGGGCAACTTTGGCAAGCGGGCTGACGCGGACGGACGATCAGATACATGCCCGCGCCGATGGTCAGAACGCCCGCCAGCCCCATCAACGCAGGCACGCCCAATGCGTCTTTGATCGCGCCTCCCGCCACGCCGCAGATGCCGCCCAACAGCGTGGCCGTCAAAAGCCTGCCAGCCGTAAAGGCGGCGGCGGCAAACAAACCGTCGGTTGCCTTGCGGCTTGATCCCAAAAGGCAGGCGCCCATGATCGGCAGACACGTCGTGCTGCAAATGCCCAGTCCTAAAACCAGCCCGGCCAAAAACAGGGCCGGATATTCCAATGGCAACAAAAGAGGCGTCATCAGGCCGCCTCGGCCAGATGGGCGTCACGCGCCAGAAGCGCCGCGCCGATGGCGGCGGTGATCTGCGGCCACTTCGGCACATGGATGTCGCAGGCGAGCTCATCTTCAATGGCGCGCACCAGTCCCACATTGAGCGCCGGGCCTCCGTCGAGCACGACGGGCGGGTTGACGCCCAGGCGTCTGGCCATGCGCGACAGGCGTCGAGCGATGGCGTAGTGCGCGCCGGCCGCGATTTGGGCCGGCTCCTTTTTGCGCGCAATGAGTGAGATGATTTCCGATTCGGCAAACACAGCACAGGTGGCGTTGATTTTCAGCGGGAACTTCGCCTGAAGCGCCAGCGGCCCCAGATCGGTCAGGTTGATCTCCAGAATCCGGGCCACGGTCTCCAGAAAGCGTCCGGTACCGGCGGCGCATTTGTCGTTCATGGCGAAATTCTCCGTCACCCCGAAAGCATCCAGGGCGATGACTTTGCTATCCTGGCCGCCGATGTTGAGGATCGTGCGCACAGGCTCGCTTAAATCGGAGCAGCTCCAGGCCGTGCCGCGCACGTTGGCGGTGATTTCGCTGATGACCTCGTCGGCAAACGGGATCAGGCGGCGGCCATAGCCGGTTGCCACGGTTTTGCGAATCTGAGAGCGGCTCGCTCCTTTTTCGGATAGCAGGCCCGTAAGCGCCGCTTCCACGGTGTCCGCGCAATTGACGCCTGTGGGCTGAACCAGGCTTCCCAGAAGGCCCTGAGGCTCCATCAGGGCAATTTTGGTCGTGGTGGAGCCGATATCGATACCCAGGTAAAGATCCATGTTATCCTCCTGATCGGGATGCGCCCGGTTTCAATCGTCTGCCTTTGAGCGTTTCAATAAACGCTTCAATGCGCGTGCGTAAAGGCTCGGTGTCCTCCGGGCTGTAGTCGGTTTCTATTTTCAACTGCGACACGCCTGCGGCGGCCAGATCCGCCTCCAGCGGCCGCAATTCCATGTCGTAGGGGTGGCACCCCTTGAGCACATGATGCACCACGCCTTCGACGCGATAGTCGCGGATCATACGCAGAAGTTTCACCCTGCGGTCGGTCGCGTCGGTGAAAACCGGGCAGGTGCAGGGCATCAGCGACCGGTCCGCCAGCGCGTCGAGCATGTCGTCGTAGAGCGGCTCGTCGATGCAGGCCATATCCCACAAAAGCCTGCCGGAACTGCAAAGCTCGTCGCAAACGAGTGCGCCGCCGGAGTTTTCAATCAGGGTGGGAATCTTCCAGTTGGGAAAGATGACCGGCGATCCGGTCAACAGCACGCGCGGCGCGGATTTGGGCATCACCCCCAACCCGCTTTGCTTTCGCTTGGCCAGTTCTTCATTCAGGCAACGAACGTGCCCGGTCCATGAGGCTGCGTCCATGTAAAACCACGCGTTGGCCACTTCGGCCGCGTCGCGCCCGCTGATGAGACACAGATCATCTGCGCGCAGATTCTGAAACCGCCTGAACTGAGCCTGAGCCTCGTGAATGAGCGAGATGGACGCTCTGAGCCTGCCGCGCGTGATGCGCGTTTTGGTGAGTTTCTCCAGCGCCCGGCAAAGCCTGCGGATTTCGTCATACCAGAACAGACGGGCGGTTTCGGTGGTCTTGTGTTTGGGCACGTTGAGCATCAGCACCGGCACATGCCGGCCAAGGATGTCGCCCAGCTTGACCTTCCAGTCGCAGGTGGCCGGAATCACCACCAGGTCGCAGCTTCGGTAAAAGCCCAAAGCGCCCGTGCGGGTGAATCCGGCGGCCGCCTTCACCATCGGGCAGGACACATCCGGAAACAGCGCCTCGCCCGCTTCCGCCGCGTCGGCGCTTCCCGCGCACAGGCGCACCGGCAGAGCGCCTGCGGCATAAACCAGCTCTTCGGGAACTGTCATGCAGTACAGACCGATTTTCTTTTGAGGCTTCGCGGGCAGAAGGTCATCGGGGGCTTCGGCAAACTTTTTAAACAGCGCGTCAAAGGGCGCCATGGCCCGAGGCCGGTTTTGCTCAAGCGCTATCGCGTCGAATATCTCGCGAACCGACATGGCCAGATGCAGTGACAGGCGTCTGGCCTGCTTTTTGTCGCGGTCAGTTTGAATTTGAATCATGGGGAAAATCCTCTTTGGGCAAAGGCGGCGCGCCGCCGTGGCGTTTCAGAAATCCGTCCGCCGATGCGGTAAAAACGGGGTATCCCAGAAAGGTGGCGGCCAGCGCCTTGTCTTCTGGACAGACCTCGACGCAACGCATGCACAGCATGCAATCCTGCGTGACCATATGTTTACGATGACGCTCGTCCGCGATTTCGCGGATCTCCATCGGGCAGGCGCGATAGCAGTTGCCGCAGCGTGTGCAGGCTTCCCCTTTCTTTTTCAGGCCGACAAACCCGATGCGGTCAAATAGTGACAGCAGGGCGGCCATCGGGCAATAAAGACAAAACCACCGGCGCTTCACAAAGCCACCCACAAGAAACACACCGGTCAGACCCATCAGCAGGCCCGTCAGCGCCAATTTTACGGGACTGGAAAAATCAATGATCAGGTGGCCGACATCGCCGTAAAACAGCGGCAGCAGAGGTTTCCCCGGACAGATCTGACAGAAGGGAACCGCCCAGTCGCCGCTGAGTTTCGGAAGCCCGGCCAGGCTGTTGCCGATGCCCATGGGAATCAGGATCAGAAGCGCCAAAAGTGCGTATTTGACCCATTGAAAACGTTCCCTCGATACCCAACGGAAACGCGCACCGTCAATACCCAGAAACTGGCGTGCGCGGGTCAGAAGATCCTGCAAAAAACCCAGCGGACAGACCCAGCCGCAAAAGGCTTTGCCGAAAACCAAACCCCAGAGAAAAAACGTGCCCAGATAAATCAGAAACGGCACAAGCGTGGCGCCTATGAGCGTGCTCAGGGGAAGGGACATGAATCGCTGAAACGGATACAAAAAGCAGGACCCGCCACGGTCCTCGGCGTAAATGCACGCCATTGTCGGAACGGCGTTGCCGATGGAGAACCCCAGGAGCCCCCCGTAAATCAGAAAGATAAAAAATAGTGCCTGCACGATCAGGCGGATCCGGTCTATGCGCATGGCCGAATCCTTCGGCGCCTGCGGATTGCCGTGGCCACGCCGACGGCGGCCATCGCGAGGAATAGCGCGTAGAGGCCCGCGGATTGGCTTTCCCAGTCAAGGGGAGAGGGATAGACCGCCAGGGCCAGGGCGCTTCGCAGCACTTCCTCGCTTGGGCCTTTTGGCGAGCTTGTCGGCCGGCGGATCTCGGAGGTGACAAAATAGGCGACCGGCCGCTTGTTGATTTTCTGATCGTGAAAACTTTCCTTGATCAGCGCGAACGTTACTTCGCCTTTTTCATCGGTGGTGAGTGTTTGACGCCAGCCGGAAGCGGTCGCAAGGGTTACGGACTGGTTTGCCACGGGCGCATCATTGAGAAGCACTCTCACGGGCAGTTTGTCGCCTGCATATTTTCGGTGAACGCGGGCATAATTATTCCCTGGATCGGGACTGATATCTTCGATCAAAAATCTCGGGCCTTGAGGATGAGTGTCGGTTTGATCGGATGGGGGATTCCCTTTGGGTTTTTCGCCCGTGTTGCGCATGATGGCCTGTGTGAACAGGCGATAGTGTGTATCGCCTTGCGTCCGGCTCAAAAACGCGGAAATGACGTAGCGGCCCTGGATCAGCGCGGCGTCACGAATGCGGACAGCGTCGGGCGCTTCAAGGCGCGGGACAAGTTTTTGCGCGGAACCGTCCGGCCGGAGGATAAATGCCTCAGCCGCAAGCAAAGCCTCAGGGCTTGCAGAGGCGGCAGGCGGTTGGCCCAGACGCATTGTGAAATGCGCCGGTTGCGACATGGCTGCGCGCTTTTCCCGGGGTGATTTTTTTTCGGTCTCTTTGTCCCGATTGCTTTTGGCGGACGATCCTTTCGCCTGTGGAGATGCCTGCGAATGCGCATTCGATTCGGCTGTGTCGATTTCGGAAGCATGTCGGCTTTGCGCGCCATGCGCCATGCCGGCGTTTGTGTTTCCCGAAGGCTTTGCGCCCTCTGAATCGGCTCCGCCCATGCGCCGCATCTGCGGACCGGGCTCCAGCCACAAGTATCCGGGATCGGCGAGTGCCGCCGGCGCAAACAACAGACCAATAAAAAATAATATAAGCCCTGTGCTGTATTGTGTTTGTTTTATCATTTAAGTTTGTCCGTTACATTTCAACAAGCGGATGGGTTCACTTGCTTTCATTCATTCCTTCCGGAGAATCCTTCATCATTGCTTGCAGGGAGAGCGGTGTCCGGCGGAGCTCCGCCCTCCCTGCAAGCTAGACCCTGAGTCTGTCAGGTTCGGCCACGTTTACGGAATTTCAAACGTCATCGTCGCGGTATAATTCATGCCGTCGCACAGCTCTTTCATGTTTTCGGGCGGCGGCGTTTTCAGATTGGCTTTGATAAGCCAGGTGCCCCGCTGAAGAATACGAATTTTGGCAATGCCCTGGCCGTCGGCCACGGTGGCAAAGGCATAGTCATCCGCTGTGGAAAAACCGCCGTAGGTGGCTAAAACCTGGACAAAACGCGCGGGTTTCCCGTCAAAGAGGATTTGCATCGGCAGAAAATGTGCGCCATTCCCCTTGAGCGTCGCGGGATGCGCAAGCGGGATGATCTCCAGCTTGTGCCCAATGGGTGTCTGAAAATCCTTCTCTGAAGGATCACCCACGGCAATCAGGCTTTTCGCGTATTGCTCGAAGTGGTTGCTCAGAATAATGTTCGGCAGCCCCGTCTTGGGGCCCGAAAAGTGACGGATGGCCCCGTCTTGCTCATACATGGTGTAGAAGCCGGGCTTTCGCACCACCGACACCACATAAGCGCCGGGCTTTTTCATCTGAACCTGAGCTGAAAGAAAGCCCGCCTTTTCCGCAGGCTCGATGGCGGTCTTCCGGCCTAACGGATCGATCAGGCTGTATTCCAGAAGCGTGTCGGCCGACAGGAAATCCTGAACCGGCTGGCGGTGCCCCCATCCGATGTAGGTTTTGGTCTGCGCGCCGAACTTCGCGCGAAATGCAGGTTGGTGATCCGTCACGTTGATCCATAGGCTGTGGGCAACAGCCGCCTGTGCCATGGCCGTGATCACAATGGCTGCCGCTATGACCGTTAAAATTGTTTTTTTGATACGCATGATTGATTCCTCCTTCTTTGTTTATATCGTTAATCTAAAAATTGAGTTTTGCACCGAACATAAAGCGAGCGCCGTCGAGATCGTATTCGTCCACCACATCCTGCTTGCCGAAAATATTGTCGGCCCGGGCAAAAAGTTGCACGTTTTTGCCCAGATCTTTTGTGACAGCGACATTCCACAGGTCATAGCCTGCGAGCTCCAGATCATCGCTGTCGATGCGCTTGCCGACATACATGCCGGTGATGTTCAGATTGACGCCGAAGTCGGGGATTCGCTGATTAAGTTCCACTGTGCCCTTGTGTTTGGGTCGCAGGGTCAGCTCCTTGTCGAGTTTTTTGTTGCGGGTTTCCAGATAGGTGTAGCCAGCCTGAGCGGTCAGCGTATCGGTCAGTCGGCTGGTTAAGCTCACTTCAACGCCCTGCGTGTAGGCTTCATCCACATTTTCCCAGTACATGTCGTAGGGCGGCGGCGGGGTTCTGACGATTCTGGAAACGATCATGTCCTCCACATCGTTTCGGAAGATCGAGACCTTGGCGAGATGGCGCTCCTGAAACGTGTATTCCACGCCGACCTGATACCCGATCGATTTTTCCGGTTTGAGATCCGGGTTGGCATGCACCAGATAAGGACCCATCCGCCAGCTATCGGCGTAAAGCTTGGCCAGGCTCGGACTTTTGAATGCCGTACCGATCGACCCGCGCAGTTTCAGGTCTTTGGTAATCTTGACCAGGATGCTGCCTTTGGGGTTGATCTCCGTGCCCCACTGGTTGTGATCATCCACGCGGGCGCCCACGACGAAAACGACGGGATGAAGATTGATTTCCGATTGGAGATAAAAGCTATGCAGATGTTGATCGGCTTTGTAGTCTTTCCCTTTGTCATCGATGTCTTCCTGAGAGTACTGATATCCGCCGGTTAAAAGAAACCGGTCGAAAAGGAGCCGGCTATACATGATTTCGCCGTCATAGGCCATGGTGTTCCAG